>CAZGHD010000007.1:0-31974 GCA_964525525.1 uncultured Lachnospiraceae bacterium
TCTTTATTCGGACGACGTTGAACCTTTTGAGGAAGAAGAGGATGAAGAAGATTTCAACGTATGCCTGCTTGTAACTAAAGAGGGATATTTGAAAAAGATCACGCTGAAATCACTCAGAGGCAACGATGAGCAAAAGCTCAAAGACGGCGACGAGATAATTTTGAACCGCGAGATTTCAAACAAAGAAGAACTGTTATTCTTCTCTGATAAAGCACGCGCGTATAAAGCCCGCCTATCCGATTTTGAGCCGGTTAAGGCATCCGTTCTCGGAGATTACATCCCCGCCAAGCTCGCGTTTGAGGACGGCGAGAAAATGGTATCGGTGCTGCTCCCAGGCACTTACAAAGAAACGGACAACGTTATCTTTGCGTTTGAAAACGGAAAGTGCGCCCGCGTGCCGCTGTCATCATATCAAACCAAGACGAACAGAAGAATGCTTACCGGTGCTTACTCCGATGCGTCACCGCTTGTAGCGGCTATCCACGAGGACGCAAAGAAAGACATCGTTCTCGTATCCAACGTTTCAAGAGCGATGATAATTTCTTCAGACGTTATTCCGCTGAAATCTACAAGATCCACACAAGGTGTATCTGTGTTTAAGGTAAAGGGCGTTCAAAAGGTTGTTGACGCGACCGACAATATTGAAAAATACTGTGCAACAGTTTCGCGTTACCGCAAGACAAAGATCCCCGCTACAGGTACTATACTTGAAGAAAAAGATATTGATGCCGGTCAGGTATCATTATATGATATTCAGGACAACTGACAGAAAGGAAAATAAATAAAATGGCAAACAAAAAGAATACTACGATTAAAACCAAACGTAAACCCAAAACTCCCCTTCGCGTTATTTTGATAAGAATCCTCGCTATCATTCTTGCGTTTATGATGGTAGCATCGGTTGCGTACTTTATAATTCCAACGTTTGCGGAAACACTTCCTGAACTGTCAGGCGTAATCTCTGCGGAAATTTTATAAGGTGTCGATATGAAAAAAACAGTTTTTCTGATCTTATCCGTCGCTGTTTTGATGTTTCTCGTTGCTTGTAACGGCAGCGAGAACGCGCAGGAAACTACTGCGGAAACCACAGCAGCGCCGAACGAGACTACCGAGTTTACTGTTGAGATTGACCCGAATGAAAAATCAATTAAAGACGCAGACTTTCCTTTTGACGAGTACGTTAAGCTCGCCGATCTCACAAGCATAAGCGTTTCGGTTTCCGAAAAGCAGGAGATCACTGACGAATACGTAAGCAAGTGGATCAGCTCCTCACTTACAAATCTCGATCATTTCACCCGCGATGATTCAAAAACTATCGTCAGCGAGGGTGACGTTGTCAGCATTGATTTTGAAAGCATGATAAACGGGGAAGAGTACAGCGGCGGAATTCAAAGCGATTTTTGTTTCCTCACAGGAGCGGACGCATTTATACCCGATCTTGAAAACGCACTTATCGGCAAAAAAATCGGAGATACCTTTGACATCTCCGTAACGTATCCCGACGATTACGTTGTGGAAACTCTGGCGGGAAAAACAGCTGATTTTACTGTCACTATCAATTATCTCGGCACTCCTGACGAGCTTGACGACGAAAACGTAAAAGACCTGTCGGACGGCAAGTATACGTCTGCCGACGAATACGTAAAGTTTATAACCGAAATGCTTAAAGTATCGGCAGAGATTTCTTATGAGAACGAGCTTTACGATGCGATATGGAACGAGATCACCGAGAAAACCGAGGTTATCAAACTCCCTGCGCGCGACAGAATGGACTACTGCGAGAAGATGATCGAGTATATCACCGAGATGTCGGAAGAATCGGGTTATACTTACGCAGATTTTCTTGAAGCGCAGGAGCATACCGAAAGTTCTTTCCTGGAGTATCTCTATAACGAATATTCTCCCGAAATTGTAAAAGAGGAGCTTATCGTCGCGGCTATATGTGCAAAGGGATCTATTTCCGACACCGTTAGCGATGACGAATATTCTGCCGAAGCCGAAAAATACGCTCTGTATTACGGATATAACACTGTATCGGAGCTTGAAGATGCGCTCGGAAAAGACGCTCTCAAAGAAATGATTTCCTTTAACAGCATAACCGAGCAGCTTGTCGATAAAATCACGGTTACGCATAGTTAAGCCAAGGAGAAACGTATGAATAACAACAATTCAACTCAAGTAAAGAATCCCGCACAGGAAAAGTATAATGCAGCAAGAGCCAATCTTCTTTTAATGCTGGTGCTTACGATAGTAAATCTCGTGCTCCTGATGGCAAATTCAGGTGTTATGCTCTTGTTTTCCGCTACTGCTCCTTATATTTTCGTAATGATCGGCGTAGTTAGTGAAATCAACGTAATACTCATAATATGCTTGTTAATAACCGCAATTATTTTGATAGCATATTTTCTTTGCTGGATATTCAGTAAATATCATTACGGTTGGATGATAACCGCTTTAGTATTGTTCAGTATCGACACTCTTCTGATGGCAGGAATGTACATACTCGCACAAGACGTCAGCGGAATATTGGACGTTGTTATACACATCTTTGTGCTTTACTATTTGATAATCGGCGTAAAATACGGATACAAGTTAAAAAATCAACCCGCTACGCCTGAAACAGAATCAGAATCTAACGAAAGATCTTTTTCCTCACCGTGCGAAGAAGTTCGCGCAGAAAACGCACCTTCGGGTGATTCCGTTCCGCTAAGAAAAGCAAATAATGATATAAAGCACAGGATTTTACTCGAGCACGAATATTTAGGTCACCGTATTTGCTATAGAAGAGTAAAGCGTGTAAACGAGCTGGTCATAGACGGATACGTATATGACGACGTTGAAATGTTGATAGAAGCGGCCCATGCGTTAAATGCAAGACTTGACGGCCATACTTTTCAAGTAGGATTTAACGGCTCTGCTCAAAGTTATCTCCGTGTAGACGGTCAAAAAATCGCAAGTAAATTAAGACTATTTTGAAAAACAACCACATCGCATTTTTTGCGACGGGGTTGTTCGCTATTTTTCGTCAGTAAGAAATCGTTCCGTTCTTTGTGCATTTGTTCTTCGGTATACGTATTATATAAGGGAGAGAACGTATTTCTCTCCCTTTCGTTTATCCAAGATTTTTTGTTGCGATTATATCGGTAGATTCGCCGTCGATGTTTTTGATTATTACGTCGCCGATTTTAATCGGCAGAGTAACGTTAGCAGAATTTATGACCTTCATATAATCTTCTATCTTTTCTTTACGCACGGCGGCGCTTGTTTTTACCGAAAGCATTTCGTCGCCGCATCTGACGGTAGTGGTTATAACACGTCTCGGTTCGGTTGCTTCATCGGTTGCGTACTTTTTGCCTCTTACGCAAAGATTACCCTCAACTTTCGTTACGCTTTTCCCGTCAAGAGTCACCGCTATTCTGCATCCGCGGGGGCATACTGTACATATTATATTTTTTTCTTCCATTATTTTTCAGCCTCCGTCTCAAGCGAAACTACTAATTCATTGCCCGAAAGTGCAGCGATAACTTCTTTTTTGAGCAATATGCTTTCCATTTCTCCGGGAGCGCAATGCTCGCGTTTTACTGTCATAACGGTGTTTTCGCCGTCTTTTACTGTGATTTTTGCTTTTTTGAAAACGTCGGTTACTCTGAAGAATATTCTCGTGTCTTCCGCACGGTCGATTATCTGCGGAACAGTGTATCGGACACCTCCGGCAGCTTTGAGAGATACTGCAGTTATCTTTTCATTACTATTACCATTTATATAATTTACCGCCGCTTTGCCGGCAATTTCTGCTTCCTCTGACACAAAGTCAACAAGGTCATGAACGTGAAGCACGTTTCCGCAGGCAAAAATACCCGGCACTGAAGTTTCGCGCTCGCCGTTTACAACAGCTCCCGAGGTAACGGGATCGAGTTTTACCTCTGCTTTTTTTGAAAGCTCGTTTTCGGGAAGAAGACCTACAGAGAGGAGCAGGGTATCACACTCTATATATTTTTCCTCACCCGGAATCGGACGTCTGTTTTCGTCAACCTTTGATATGGTTACGCCGGTAACTCTCTTGTCACCGTGAATTTTCGTAACAGTATGGCTTAACATAAGCGGAATACCGAAATCATCAAGGCACTGCACAATATTTCTCGTGAGTCCGCCGCTGTAGGGAAGAAGCTCGCAAACAGCTTCAACTTTAGCGCCCTCAAGAGTCATTCTGCGCGCCATTATCAGTCCTATATCACCCGAGCCGAGTATAACTACTTTTTTACCGGGAAGATAACCTTCGATATTTACGTATCTCTGCGCGGTACCTGCTGTAAATATTCCCGCAGGACGCGATCCGGCAATATTGAGTGCTCCGCGGCTTCTCTCGCGGCATCCCATTGCAAGAATAACCGATTTTGCCTGTACGGTAAACACACCGTCGGTATCGTTTACTGCAGTAATAACTTTATCGGCAGTTATATCAAGAACCATAGTATTGAGCTTGTACTCAATACCGAGCTCGATTACCTGCTTCGCGTATTTATAAGCGTACTCGGGACCCGTAAGCTCCTCTTTGAATTTGTGAAGTCCGAACCCGTTGTGAATACACTGTTCAAGAATACCGCCGAGGAAAGGGTTTCGGTCAAGCAGCAGAATACTTCTTGCGCCTTTTTCGTATGCGGCTACGGCGGCGCTCATACCCGCAGGACCTGCGCCGACGATGACAATATCTATATTTCGCATTTTACTTAGTCCTCTCGAAGTTAATGATAGATTCTCCGCCGTTTTTTGTAACTTGTTCAAACGGGATTCCGAGCTCTCTTGAAAGAATCTTAACTATATTGGGAGAGCAGAATCCGCCCTGACAACGTCCCATACCGCTTCTCGTACGACGCTTTACAGCGTCAAGATCACGCGCGGGAGGATTGGTGTGAATAGCGGCAACTATCTCACCCTCCGATATTCCTTCACAGCGGCAAATATAACGTCCGTATGCGGGATGATCTTTTATAAATTCGGATTTTTCTTCGTTTGACATATCGTGGAATTTATGAGCAGGCTCGCGAATGGGATCAAAATCTGATTTTTCGGTCATTTCAAGTCCTGAATCACGAAGCATATCTGCTATATATTCAGCAATAGCAGGAGAGGACGAAAGTCCGGGAGATTCAATACCTGCCGCGTTCACGAACCTGTCGCGTGGCATATTTATCACAAAATCACCGGTATTTGGAGTACTGCGAAGTCCACAGAAAGATGTTATAACCGAGCGCATAGGCGGATTTTTGATAGTCTCCGCAACGCTCTTTGTTATAGTGTCAAGACCTGATTTTGTGGTGGTATTGTCGTGCTTGTCTTCGATATCCTCAGAGGTGGGACCAAGCAGGAGATTTCCGTCAACGGTAGGAGACACAAGGATACCTTTACCCATTTTTGAAGGAACTCTGAAAAGGGTATGATCTACCATACATCCGAACTCTTTGTCAACAAGCATATATTCACCGCGGCGAGGGGTTATCTTAAAAGAATTATCACCGACAAGCGCCGCGATCTCATCAGAAAAGCATCCTGCACAGTTTATAACGTAACGGGACTCGATTGCACCGTTGCCGTCTGAAATTTCAAAATATTCGCCGGAGTCCTTGATAGAAGTCACGTTAAAGTTAGTAATAAGCTCACATCCGTTGTCCATCGCGTTACCTGCGGCGGCGATAGCAAGTTCATACGGGCAGATTATAGCTCCGCTTGGAGCAACGAGCGCATATTTCACGTTATCGGAAATTTCGCTTTCAAGTGCATGAAGCTCATCAGAATCAATTATTCTCATATCCGGCACGCCGTTTTCTTTGCCGCGCTCAAGAAGAAGTTCCAAGGTTTTAAGCTCTTCTTCGTCAAACGCAAGAACCATAGAACCGTTTTTTCTGTATTTTACGCCAAGCTGTTTTGCAACGTTCTCCATCATAAGAGAACCTTTCACGTTAAGCTTAGCTTTAAGAGTACCCGGAGCCGCGTCAAATCCCGCGTGTACTATCGCGCTATTAGCTTTTGTTGCGCCCATTGCAACGTCATTTTCACGTTCAATAAGACAGATATTCAGATTGTAAGAAGAGAGCTTACGCGCGGTAAGAGAACCGACTACGCCCGCTCCGATTATGGCAACGTCAAACATAACTTGATCTCCCAAAATATATTCTGATTTTATTATACCCCTTATCGGGTATTAAATCAACATTTACAATACAAAAAGAAAGGTTACTCATATTTTTTCTGCCCAATTATTGAAATAAACATTATAATGTGGTATAATTATTCAAATCAATAATTTGCCCGTAAATTATATTATAATGTGAGGTATACAAAATGAAAGAAAAATTGAGAGTTCTTAATCCCGAGATTAAAATCTATTCAGTATGCGATCCCGAATTCAAAGAGTACGGAGAGGTGATCACAAACCTTGACGTATCCGAAGTAATTGAAAAAGCACTGAAGATTGATAGACCAAACGGCGGTTCTGCATATACTCCCTCTATTCCCGAGCTTGAAGATATTGCTGAGTTTTCTAAGATCAGAGATGAATATTTCGGCGGTATGGATATACAGATAGGTCTTTGCTGGGGTTACAACACCAAGCTGAACGCACTTGAATATCATAAATGTACCGAGATCAACATAGCGGCTACCGATATGCTCGTTTTCCTCGGCAGAATCAGCGACATCAAGGACGGAATGTTCTCCTCTGATGACGTGAAAGCATTCTTTGTTCCCGCAGGAACTGCTATCGAACTTTATAACGATACTCTTCATTATTGCCCCTGCCAGACAGGTAAGGACAGCTTTTATTCGATAGTCGTTCTTATGAAAGGAACCAACGGTCCTCTCAAATTCACGCCCGCTGACAATCGCATTATCGGTCACAACAAATGGGTTATCTGGCACAGTGAAGCTGCTCCCGAAAACGGTTACGTTGGTATCTGCGGCACAAATCTTGACCTCAAATTTTAATTAATGCTACATAAAAATTGCAAGTACGGAACCGTACTTGCAATTTTTTAGTTATTTATCATTATTTTTCGTATTTTATCAAGTTTTTCCTGCGTTACTCCTATATCAAGCAAAAACTGCACGAACATTTCGTTAATAGTTTTGTCGGGATACGTAGAACGCATGTTGGTCAAAAGATGCTGTGTCTCACCTTGAGCTTTCCAATTTCTGCTCCCGAAACGAACGTTGAGCGAGGTTGTGTTATAGTCAAGGATCATATCGTCTTCGGTAAATCCAAGCACGGCTTCAAGCAGAAAAGCAATCGTTCCCGTTCTGTCAGCTCCGGCAACACAGTGAAAATATATCGGATAATTTTCTTCTTCGGCAAAAATATCGAATATCTCTCTTATCGGACCGTGTTCGCTGTCCTCGAGAATACTGCTGTACGCTTTAAGCGGAATATAACAATAGTTTACGTCTTTATCAAGACAACTCACGCTTTTGTCAAGATGCTTAAACTCCTCAAACGACACTCCCTCTCCGCGCAGATCAATTTCTGTTTTTATCTTCATATCATCGTGCATAATACGATGAGTTTCATCGGGGAGAGAACTCGGCATAAACCCCTCTCGCTCAAGCAGTGTACCGCGAAAGATCATCCCTTGTTTTATGTATTTTCCGTCCGCGTTATATTTGCCACCTAAATCGCGTATGTTACCAAAGTTAGCGCTTCGGATTCTTCTTATTTCTCCCGAAAGTGTAGAAAATTTGCGCACCTCACAATTTTCACTGCCGTCATCGACCTTCCAGTAATATTCGGTACCTACAAGAAGATTATCTACCCACGCAAAGTAAACTCCGCTATCCTCGGCAGACGCACACACCGAGTGAATCGATCCGATAACACCGTCATAAACGGAGTTGCTAAACTCAGGATCGGTAGAAAGATCAAATTTTACCGGAGAGGTCGGATCGCTGTTTTTCCACTTAAAAAGCACTACCGCAGGGTCACTGAGCTCACGTCCCGATACCATCGTGTCTGTCAGCCAATCACAAGAAGTATCACCGATTTTCTGGCGACGCTCAAATTCCTTTTGTACGTCTGTCATAAGGGAAATTTGGGCATTGTTTTTAGGAAATATCAATTCTATCATATATCAAGTTCCTTATCTTTTTATATAAAACTATTCTATCACATTTTTATCCTAAAATCAATAAGAAACGGAGTGTCCCAAAAATAAAGTGGAACGCTCCGTTTTGGCAGTTAATTATTTCTTTTTGCTTTCTTCCATTTTTTTGACCGAGGTCAATTCGTCCTTGAGCTTGGGAGATGAGGTGCAGGGAACTCTGAAAAGAGATTCATAGCTTTCTGCTTCCTCGTCTGACATTGGGATCGTAACCGCATATCCCGTACAATCGCGGTCGCTTGCGATCGGAGTTTTAAGGAAAGCGTCTTCAACTGGAGGGAAGAGTACAGAATCGTTCGGTTCTTTTACGTCACCTTTTTTATATTTCATATTATCACCTCTCGGAAATATTATTCCCGAGAACAGCAGAACTATTATTCAAACTGTGAATTGTACATAGATGCGTAAAACCCGTCTTTTATGAGTAGTTCCTCGTGAGTTCCGGATTCAACGATTTCTCCGTTATTGACCACAAGTATTACGTCAGCGTTTTGAATAGTTGACAGTCGGTGAGCAATAACGAAGCAGGTCTTATCCTCCATGAGCTTTCTCATTGCCGCCTGAACGTATTTTTCGGTTTTCGTATCAACGTTAGAGGTAGCCTCATCAAGAATAAGCATCTTTGCGTCGGTAAGCATAGCTCTTGCTATAGTTATAAGCTGTTTTTGCCCTTTTGAAATGTTGATTCCGTTATCACTGATAGAAGTATCGTAACCGTTCGGCAGGGAAGCGATATACTCGTGTATTCCTACCGCTTTTGCCGCTTCTTCTATTCTTTCGCGCGGGAAATCCTCGTGACCGTAAGCGATATTGTCCGCTATCGTGCCTTCAAACAGCCAGGTTTCCTGAAGTACCATAGTGAATGCTTTTCTTAGGCTGTCGCGCGTAAGATTGACTATACTTTTACCGTCAACGCGTATGTCTCCGCCATCAACGTCGTAAAACCTCATAAGTAGATTAATTATAGTAGTCTTGCCCGCGCCGGTAGGACCGACAATGGCTATCAATTTACCGGGAGCGGCGGTAAAGCTCAAATCATTAATTATACGCTTATCGGGAGTATATCCAAAGCATACGTTTTTAAATTCTACCTCACCGCGTACGTCAGAAAGTACCTCTGCGCTGTCAAAATCAAGCGGCTCAATGGGCTCGTCAAGAAGATTAAATACTCTTTCCGACGCCGCTATTGCTGACTGAAGCTCGTTGATAATTGTGGAAATTTCGCTTATCGGCCCTGCAAACTTTCTGGAATAAAGAACGAAAGTTGATATATCTCCGAGAGAAAGAGCTCCGTACAGATACATCGCAGCACCGACCGTACTCACAAGCGAAATAGAAACGTTGTTTATAAGATTTACCGACGGACCTATCGCGCTTCCGTGATAGTCAGCTTTATAGCAGGAGTCTGATGCCTCGGTATTATATTTTTTGAATCTGTCTATAAATACTTCTTCGGTATTGTATGCACGAATAGTTTTCTGACCTGTAACCGACTCTTCGGAGTAACCGTTGAGCGAACCGAGAGCGTAAGAACGCTTTCTGAAAAGCGGGTGCAGTTTTTGGGTTTTATAATACGTAAACACTATTGACATCGGAATAGTCACAGTGAATACAAGAAAAAGCCAAGGGGAGATAAATATCATATTGATAAACGCGCCGACTACCGTTATCGCACTTGTCAAAAGAGAAATCAAGTCCTGTGAAAGGGAAGCGTTGATAGTATCGACGTCATACGATATTCTGCTTATTATATCGCCCGCTTGACATTTGTCAAAGAAAGAAACGGGAAGCGAGGAAAGTTTATCAAATATATCCTTTCGCATCGTACGTATTATTCTTTGGCTGAGCGATATCATTACGATCGACAAAAGATAAGACAGTGCTGCAGATACCACGTAACAGAATATCATAAATGCCGCATTTGAAAACACGTTGTCAAAATCTACTTTTCCTTTTCCCCCTGTCATCGCATCTATGGCATAGCCGGACAGTTTAGGTGCCCAGAGTGCAAGAAGATTCGATACAGCTGTCAAAAATAATGCCAAAACCACGTACAGCTTGTGTTTCCATATATATTTCCAAAGCCTGAAAAGCGTTTTGGATTTTTTCATCTTGGGTTGTGAAGCGTATGATAACGGATCTCTTCTTCTGTTCACATCTCCACCTCCCTGTTTTGAGATTTTGCGATCTCGCGGTAATGATTACAGTTTTGCATAAGGTACTCGTGATCTCCGTATCCACTGACACGGCCGTGATCAAGCACCAGTATCCTATCAGCGTGGCAGATAGAGCTGATTCTCTGAGCTACTATTATCTTTGCTGAATTATCGAAATTCCCGTTTATCGCACTTCTTAACGCGGCATCGGTTTTATAGTCAAGCGCGGATGAAGCGTCGTCAAGTATAATGATTTCAGGAGAGGCCGCAAGTGCTCTTGACACAAGAATACGCTGTTTTTGCCCGCCGCTCAGATTTGCGGCACGGGATTCGAGCTTGTGATGAAACGCATTTTCTTTTTCGGAAATAAATTCCGCGGCGCAGGCATATTCAGCTGCGGTCTCTATCTGTTCGGGCTCAAGATCACGTCCGAGAGAAATGTTTTCCGATATTGTATCAGCCATGAAGAAATCGTTTTGAAAAGTTACACCGACTCTGCGGCGGATCTCTGCATCTGTCATAGACGCTATATTTCGCCCATCAATCCTTATTGCTCCTTCACTAGGCGCATAAAACCTCAGCAAAAGCTGGATGATCGTTGATTTTCCGGAGCCTGTTTCTCCTATTATTCCGAGCGTTTCTCCACGTTTCAGGGAGAAGTTAATGTCTGATAGAGTTTTTGCAGACGATCTTTCGTCATATGAGAACGAAACTTTATCAAACTCGATAAAGCTGTCCGTTTCAATAACGTCTTCCGGCTGTTTAACTATCTCGGATCTTGCTTTGAAAACTTCTTCAATTCTCTTGGCAGACGCACCGCCTTTTGTAAAGTTGATGAAAATTCTGTTTATTGCGGTCATTGCGTTTGAGATTATAGTAAAATAGGTCATAAACGCAATTATCTTGCCTGTCTCGGATACACCTGCATTGACTCTGTAAGAACCGACTATAACCACTATCGCGAGGGCAATATTAAGAAAAACGTTTATCGTGGGGTTGGTTATTCCCATGGTTATATTTGCTTTTTTCTCGCGTCGAACAAGTTCTTTGTTTATGTTTTCAAAGTTAGTTTTTTCTTTTTCTATCTGTGACAGAGCTTTAATTACTCTTATGCCGGTAAAAAATTCTCTTACTTTAAGAACGAGTAAATCCACAGCATCTTGAATGTTTGAATAAAGAGGAAGGCCCTTTTTCGTCAAAAAATATATAAGAAATCCGATAAAGGGAAGAGTAGCTATCATAATAAGCGCCAAATAACTATCAAGTATAAGCGTCATAAACACTCCGCCAATTAGAAGAATAGGCGCTCTGACTCCCATACGCATGGTCATACCGATCATATTTCTGACGTGGTACGTATCGGAGGAAAGGCGGGATATCATAGAAGATATGGTAAACCTGTCTATCTCCCTACAGGAAAGCTCAAATATATGCTCGTACAAGTCCTGACGCAGTTTAAGAGTAACTCCGTTTGCAACTTTCGATGAGCTTCTGTTAGCCGAAACGTTAAGGAAGAATCCGGAAAGCGCGCAGAATATCATAAGCGCACCCCAGCCGAGTATCGGAAACATATTGCGTGACTCTCCGACCGAGGGGATAACAGTGTCAACTATGTGCTCAAGTATCCACGGGATAAAAAGCTCCGATATAGTAGCAAAAAACTTTACAATAAGAGTAACGGTTACTCGTATTTTGTAAGGCGCTATGTACCTAAAAATCATTTTCATAATATTAATAATCCACTAACTATAAATAAAATAAAAGCTCCCGAGTAATGGGAGCTTTTTGGAAAATCAAAAACGGTCCCTGAGTTTTGCAAGGCAATCGCGGCAAATTAGCTTACCACAATAATACACCATGTCTCCGACGCTGTTGCAAAAAACACAGGAAGGTTCATATTTTTTTAGAACTATTTTTCCATCGTCAACGAATATCTCGATGGAGTCCTTTTCTTTTATGTCCATTTGTTTTCTTATTTCGATTGGGAGAACTAATCTTCCCAGTTCATCTATTTTTCTAACTATCCCGGTAGACTTCACCTGTATACCTCCAACGTGCTAAATAAAATTATATTAATATAATACCACAACTGTAAAGATTTGTCAATTATAACTCAATTCTTTTGTTTAGATGCCAGATACTTGGCGTACACATCATTCTTACTTACACCAAGCTCTTTAGAGACCGTTTTTATCGCGTCTGACGGCGTTTTGCCGCTACACACGTAATCTTCAATAGCTTTTACTATATCCTCGTCAGAGAGATTTTTTTCTTCTTTTGGAGAACCGCCCTCAACCACAATAACAAATTCCCCTCGTGGCTGATTTTCCGAAGAATAAAGCTTTGCGGCATCTGACAATGTGGTTCTTATGGTTTCCTCGTTTAATTTTGTGATCTCGCGGCATATAGAGACTCGTCTGTCGCCGAGAGCGAGATAGAGATCGTTTAATGTCCCTGAAATCTTGTGAGGAGCTTCGTAAAAAATTATGGTTCTCGTCTCACTTGATAAAAATTCAAGTCTTTCTTTTCGTTCTTTATTTTTTGTAGGAAGAAAGCCTTCAAAAACAAACTTACCCGTCGGAAGTGCAGAGACTGTAAGCGCAGTAATAGCGGCACATGGGCCTGGAATACTTATCACTTCTATATCACTCTGCGCGCACAAAACAACAAGATCTTCACCCGGATCGCTTATAGCGGGAGTACCTGCATCGGTAACGAGAGCGCAGCTTTCTCCGCGGCTGAGTCTTTCAACTATTTCGGCTCCGCGTTCTTTTTTATTGTGCTCGTAATAACTGACGAGTTCTTTTTTTATTCCGAGATAAGAAAGCAGCTTCATTGATACTCGGGTATCCTCAGCAGCAATAAAATCAACGTTTTCAAGCACGTTTTTTCCTCTCAAAGAGATGTCCGACATATTACCGATAGGAGTTGCCACGAGATACAGCTTTCCGCCTTCGACAAAGTTTTTCTCTTGCATTACATCACCCCTTATAAATCAAAATTCATATATCCGTTTTCAAGTAAAAAACGCATTTCATCTGAGTATTCACGCGCCCCGTCTTTGCTTTGTGCAGAGGCATATATATAAAACGGCTTGGTTACTTTGAGCCCGCCGCCTGAAGCACCGTATTTTGCCTTTACGAGTACAAATGCGGGAGCAGAATTACTATCCGAATGAACGAAAGTCATCACCTTTGGCTCAAAATTACTGTTTTTCATAGCTACTATCAGGTCAGTGAGCCTATCTTGTCTGTAAACTACGTAAAAATCACCGCCGTGCTTTATAAGCTTTGCCGCACAGGCAACGAAATCCTCGATCGTTGCATACAGCTCGTGACGCGCGGCAAGAAGCTCGCTGGCTTTGTTATGCTTTCCGCTCGTCATTTTCATGTAAGGAGGATTGGATACAACGATTTCTACTTCTTTTTGCAAAAATGAGCCCTTGATATTCTTAACGTTTCCGCAGTGTACGGTCATTCTGTCAGCAAGTCCGTTCAGCTCCGCGTTTCTGCCGGCAAGAGAACAAAAATAAGGCTGTACTTCTATCGCATCGATAGTTTTCACTTTATCGCGCGCCAAAAGCAGAAGGGATATTATTCCGCTCCCGCAACCGAGCTCCACTGCAGAAGAATATTTTTTCGAATTGACAAATCCCGCAAGAAGAAGCGAGTCGGTGCCGAATTTAAAAAAACGTTTATTCTGTATAAGACGCAGATCGTCATTCACGTAATCTATACGCTCGTCGGGGAAGAGATTTTCAGACACTGACATAATTTGCGAAACTCCTTTGAAAAATTTTGCGGTAATATAAAACGGAGCGCAGAAAGTGCGCTCCGTTTTAAGAAAACAGACTGATTATTCAGCTTTAGGAGCATCTACGGGACATACGGAAGCACAAGCACCGCAGTCAAGGCAAAGATCCTCTTTGATTATCATCTTATCGTCTTTTTCCTCAATAGCCTCTACAGGACATTCGTCCTTACAAGCGCCACAGTTGATGCAATCGTCAGAAATTTTGTATGCCATTTTTAGCACCTCCAATTGAATTTGAGAATATTATATCACATATTTTTGCAAAAAGCAAATACTTTTTACTCTTTTATATCAATTTCTTCATCATCTTTTGTATGAGACTGCGGAGCAGCCTTGATTATCCTAACGTCATCCCTGTGATAGCTCTTAATATCGTTGTCAGAATTATCAAGTTTTACGCGTACGGTAGCCGCAAGAGGATTGGTTTCACAGATCACTCCAGTGCCGTCGGGAGTCTTAACGAGAGTATCAACTCGGGGAGTCTTTCTGATCTCCTCATCGTAGACCTCGTGCTCGTATCTTAGACAGCACATAAGTCTTCCGCAGGTGCCGGATATTTTCGCGGAATTGAGAGAGAGATTCTGTTCTTTTGCCATTTTTATAGATACTTGAACGAAATCGGGCAAAAAGCTGCTGCAACAAAACGGTCTGCCGCAGATACCGAGTCCGCCAAGCATTTTTGCCTCGTCGCGGATGCCTATCTGGCGAAGCTCGATTCTTGTTCTGAAAACAGATGCAAGGTCTTTGACAAGATCACGGAAGTCAACTCGTCCGTCCGCAGTAAAGTAAAAGAGAAGCTTGTTGTTATCAAAAGTATATTCAACTTCCACGAGTTTCATTTCAAGATTGTGCTCGGCAATCTTTTTGTTGCAAATATCGAACGCTTCTTTTTCTTTTTCCTTGTTAGCCTCGTTCTGGCGGCAATCATCTTCGGTTGCGTGACGCACTACGGGACGGAGCGGGGGAACGATTTCGGTATGGGGCACGATCTTATTGGCACATGCCGCCTCACCGAACTCTATACCGCGCGCAGTTTCCACGATGAGAAAATCACCTGTGTTTGCCTTTATTCCGTTAGGATCAAAATAATAAACCTTGCCTGCGGTTTTGAATTTAACGCCGATTACCTCAACGTCCGCAGGTTTTTCCTCCGGCTCAAAAGGAACCGCTATCTCGTTAATTTCGGGCGCGTCCGGTTTTACAACCGCATCGTCGTTTTTCTTTCTTTTGTTATTATTGTATCTTGACATTATAACCTCTGTAAATTAAAATTTATGAATTAAATATCTTAAAAAGATCAAGCATAAACTTGTCTCTTAAAAGCCTTACGTTAATGTTTTTGGAGAGGGAAGAGCGGGATTCGACCGAAAGCTCCGCTATCGCAAAAGCTCTCCTGAGCGGTATTTTTGCCGCGGCTGCGGATACATCCTCTCTGTTTATGTAATAGGACAAATCAGTGTCGGGATTGCTTTTGTATGCAACTATATCTCTTGCCGCAAGAGCCATATCGGAAAGGAAAGAGGACATCGCCGGCCTTTCAATGGACAGAGCGCAAATAAGCTCCACGCACTGCAGTTTACCGATACCCGAAACAAGGTGATGGATTATCTTTTCGGGTACACGGTACTCGTCAAGCATTTTCTTGTAAGCATCAGGTTTAGCGTCAAGCACGTTCAGTGCGCGCCCGATACTGCCTCTGGAATACTTAACTGTCTGGTCAAGCAGTTCTTCGTTTCCGTTTTTTAACTTGTCTGAGTGTTTTGAAAACTCAAGCAGATACTGTTTCATCTCTTTTTCGCCGAAAGTCTTAGTGTTAAATCTTATAACTCGGCTGATTATCGTTTCAAGAACGCTTTGAATATCTTCGCAAAGAAGGATAAAATAAACGTTTTTCGGCGGCTCCTCAAATATTTTCAGCGCCGCATTCTGCGCTTGCGGAGTCATCGTATGAAACTCGTTTATTATATATACCTTAAAATCAAGATCGTTTGATGAGATAACTGCGTCACTGCGAAGCTCGCGAATATAGTCAACGCCTATCGTCTCGTGATTCTCTTTATCGATAAATATCACGTCAAGCGAATTACCTGAAAGTATTTTTTTACACTCCGCGCACTCACCGCAAGGAAGATTTTTTTCGTTATTATCTCGATTCTCGCAAGCAAGAGCCGCGGCTATCCGATACGCGAAGGTCTTTTTGCCTGTCCCTTTTTCCCCAACGAGCATTACCGTGTGAAACAGCGTACCGTCAGTCAGGTCACTCGCAAGCCGTTTTTTGAGCGTCTCGTTTCCGAATATATCAGGAAAAAGTAACTCCGGTCTTCTGTAATTTTGCATAATACGATCCATTAAATTTATTTTATAACTTTTACTTTGGATACACCAACGTTTTTAAGATACTCGGTCATATCGGCACCTATCATCTCGCCCGGAACCAAAATAGCCGTACCCGGGGGGTAGAGCGTTATCGGTTCTGCGGCGACCCTGCCGATCGAATCACTTACGTCAACGGTATCGAAATTTTTGTCAAGTGCCTCGGTCATAGACATCAGAGAAACAGATTCGGGCATCGCAAGAGAGGGAGCCTTTTCACTTGATTTTATAGAATTATCAAATCGTCTTGCGACTTCAAGCAATTCTGAAAAATCTTTTTCCGTATTCATTACAGACGGAATAAGCACGAGCGAATCCGAGTCGTAAAACTCGCACACGACTCCGTTTTCATACATAAAATCGTAAAGCCGCTCGGTAAATCCCGATGCTTCGGACGTGAATGTAATTCTGAACGGATCAGCTTTTTCGAATTCAGCAAAGAAAAATCCCATGGCGGATAATTCTTTTTTTGCATCGTTTATCAAGCCAAACAATCTCTCGAGCTCTTTTTCGCCGCTTTCGCGCATGTAAAACACCGCGTCAAAAGCAGACTCGGATATAAGATATGACGGACTTGTAGTAGAAAACATTCTCACCGAGGCAAGCAATTCCTCGCGTGTAATGTCTGTATTTGAATGTATCAACGCGGCACCCGTAAGAGCGGGAAGAGTTTTGTGAAGCGACTCTGCTACGAGCGTATTTGGAACACACGCCGCAGAAAATTCTCCCTCTCGCCAAAAATCGAAATGTGCGCCGTGTGCCGCATCTACAATAACGTACATTCCGTACTTTTGAGCGGCAGCGGCAATCTTGTCAACGTTATGCATAAATCCATAGTAATCGGGAGAAGTAAGAACAACCGCCGCGCAATCGTTATGTCTGCCTATTGCCGTGATGATCTCGTCTGTTGTGACGTCTCTTTTGCCGCTGTGAGGATATATCCAAATCGGCTCTATTCCGCAACGTGCAAACGAATATACGACCGAGCGGTGAACCTTACGGTCGGACAGCATTTTCTTCTTACCGTTTTTTCTCATAACCGCGTGTATAGCGGCATTAAGCGCAAGGGTAGAACCCCCCGTTAGCACCACAGTCGCGTTGGTGCGGTAAATATCTTTTAATTCAGTTAAAGAAGAATCAATGGTTCCTCCGATTTCGGGGTCGTACAGATTATCAGTATCCTTGAGCTCGGTAACGTCAAGACAGGAGGGAATATCTCCGATTCTGCCTTTATGACCGGGCATATGAAAGCTTACTTTTTCAAAATCAGCAAAGCTTTTTATCCTATTATAAAAATCAAAATGCTTCATATCTCTACTATTATATCAAATTTATAAATGTATGTCAATTTTTTTTGAATTTCATTTAGATGAAATTATAAAATATTTTTCACAAAGCTCCCATTTTTGTAAAAAAATATTGAATTATCCTGCATAATTTGATATAATTAATAATGATTATCGTCAAAGTGAGGAATAAACGTGAAAGTCAAAATTATAAAAGGCGCTTATATATACGATAGCGACATCGCAGATTTTACAAAACGCGATCTTTTTGTTCGCGGAGATAAATTTGTCTCCGAGAGCGATATTGATGCGTCAGATGAGATCGAAACGCTCGATCTTGACGGAAAATACATAGTTCCCGGACTTATAGACGTTCACTCTCACGGCAGAGCAGGGTGCGACTTTAACAGGCACGAAAGAATGGACTATGAAAAGACTCTGCGCTCGTATGCGTCCGCAGGAACAACGTCGGTGCTCGCCACTCTTGCCTCGGACACCTATGAGTCTCTCCTTACTTCTATTGACGAGCTCAGCGAAATAAGAAAGAGCAAGGTATCAAAAGGAGCAAAGGTTCTCGGAATACACCTTGAGGGTAGATATCTTAACCCCGAAAAACGCGGTGCTCACGAGATCTCACTTCTGCACGCGCCCTCTCTCTCCGAGCTTCGCGTGATCTGCGAGAAAATGTCTCCCTCGCCTATGCATATTTCAATGGCACCCGAGCTTGACGGTGGTATGGAATTTATCAGAGAAGCTGTGTCGCTCGGTGCAACGGTAGGTATCGCGCACAGTAATGCCGATGCGGCAACTTCAAAAGAAGCACTTAAAAACGGCGCTATATCTTTCACACACCTTTATAACGCAATGCGTCCGCTTCATCACAGAGAACCCGGAAACACGGGAATCGCACTCACAAGCGGTGCATATGCCGAGGTTATATGTGACGGCTATCACGTTCACCCCGATATGGTCAAGCTTGCATATCTCGCAAAAGGAAAAGAGCGATTCGTTTTGATAACCGACTCTATGGAAGCTACCGCAAACGGAGACGGTGAATATGAGATAGCAGGAATGCCCGTAACGGTAAAAGACGGATGCGCGATGACTCACGACGGCGCAATAGCAGGCAGTTTACTGTCAATGTATGACGGTGTTATAAATATCTGCCGATTTGCAGACGTAAAATACACTGACGCTATCCTTTGCGCCACCAAAGCTCCCGCGGAAATGATAGGTGCCTACTCCTCGGTTGGTAGTATCTCTGCAGGAAAGCAGGCTGATTTTCTCGTTCTGTCCTCCGGGGAAGTTACCGAAAATTCAGCTCCCGCGCTTGAAAAAGTCTGTATAGACGGTATATTCATCGACGCTTAAGCCAATACTGTGTTTGACCTTTATAAACGAGGAGAAACACAGTATGAAAACAGAATACGGCACTTCAAAAATAAAAAAAGTAAACTTCATATTTTCAGAAGCGAAATCACTCACGTTTGAACGCAAACCAGAAAAGTCCCGCGCGGTTTTTGTATCTTTTCTTATCCCTATAGTCATACTCGGAGTTCTGTATGCGATCAATATGGCAACCGATATTATCGAGTTTCACTTTTACGGTGTAAATCCCATTGCCGAAGCCGCTGTCGTGATTTTGAAGCTTTGCGCTTGCTTTTTCATTATTACGCCTCTTGTGTCGGAAATTTATCTTCTGTGTCACCGCGTATCAACAGGAGAAGCAATTGCTTATAATCCCACATATTACAAAGCGATGTACTTTTTCTTTGGGCTTTTAGTAAGAGCGATATTTACCGCCGTATTTTTCATTTTATTTTGCTTTTCAAACCGTATATCGTATGAAACCGCAAGTTATTTTTGCATTGACGACGGCATTGTTTTCCCCGGATTTGCAACACTCTGTGCTGTTCTGTTTTTAATATCTTTGTACCGCTTTACGTCATTTTCATTCGTTTTTTATATATTTATAACCGACGGCGAGCTAACTCCGAGAAAAGCAAAAAAGATTTCCCACCGAATTTTGAGCGGTCACTTTTGCGAAGCGTTGATGCTAAGTGCAAGATTTATCCCGTGGATATTTCTGTGCGTGTCTACTTTCGGTTTACTTTTTATTTACTTTATTCCGCGCTATCTTGTGGCAAAATCACTGTTTTTTCGGTATATTTCCGCTGAAAAGCCGATTGATTTAAAAAAATATAATTCATCATATATCAAGAGAACTATGGAGGTTAAAGCCAATGAAATATAAGAACAAAAACGGTGAGAAATACTATCTCACCACAGCTATTGCTTACGCTTCTCAAAAACCGCACTTCGGTAACGTGTACGAGATAATCATGACCGATGCTCTCGCGCGCTTCAAAAGACAGATCGGTCACGACGTATTTTTCCTTACCGGTACCGATGAACACGGTCAGAAAATAGAACTTCTCGCAGAAAAAGCAGGAATTTCTCCAAAAAAATACGTCGATAATATATCTGATATTATCAAAGACATATTCAGCAAGATGAATATCAGCTATGATAAATTCATCCGCACCACAGATGACTATCACGAGAAAGCAGTTCAGCACATTTTCCGCCGCCTTTATGAGCAAGGAGACATATACAAAGGTTATTATACGGGTTGGTATTGCCAGCCTTGTGAATCCGTTTTAACCGACACTCAGGTAGTTGACGGTAAATGTCCCGATTGCGGCCGTCCCGTTCAAAAGGCAAAAGAGGAAGCGTACTTCTTCCGTATGAGTGCATACGCTGACAAACTTATAAAATACATCGAGGATCACCCCGGTTTTATCGAACCTGAATCAAGAAAGAAGGAAATGGTAAACAATTTCCTTACTGTAGGTCTTCAGGATCTTTGTGTTTCTCGTTCTACCTTCAAGTGGGGAGTTCCTGTAACTTTTGACGACAAGCACGTTATATACGTATGGATAGATGCGCTTTCCAATTACGTGACTGCATTGGGGTACGATCCCGATAATGGAGCCCAGCCCGACTCCTACAAGAAGAACTGGCCCGCAAACGTGCACATAATAGGTAAGGATATTCTTCGTTTCCATACCATTTACTGGCCTATAATACTTATGGCACTTGGTGAGCCGCTCCCCGAAAAGGTATTCGGCCATCCTTGGTTTAATTACGGCATCGATAAAATGTCCAAGTCCCGCGGAAACGTTATATATGCAGACAAGCTGGCAGACGATTTCGGTGTTGACGGAGTCAGATACTATGCACTTTCCGAAATGCCATATGCATCTGACGGAAGCATAACTTACGAGAGCGTTATCACAAGATATAACACCGATCTCGCAAACAATCTCGGTAATCTCGTAAGCAGAACGCTTGCTATGACCGCAAAATACTTTAATTCTGAGATTCCCGCGCGCGGAGAAGGCACCGAGCTTGACAAAGAACTTGAAAAAGCGGCGTACGACGCATTTGACGGCGTTTATGAAAACATGGAGAACTTCCATATCGCGGATGCAGTAGAGTGTATTTTCACCATGCTTCGCCGTGCTAATAAATATATCGACGAGACTGCTCCGTGGGTGCTTGCTAAAGATGAATCACAGAAAGCCCGTCTCGGATCCGTTCTTTACAATCTTCTTGAAACGATCAGATATGCTGCGGTTCTTCTTGCTCCGTTTATGCCCGCAACGTCTGAAAAGATTCTCGATCTTATTTCCTCTGATAAAAATACCTACGAAAGCCTTGAGAAGTTCGGTACTCTTGCATCCGGCATCTGTGTAAAGCCTCAGGAAGTGCTTTTCAGCCGTGTAGACGAGAAAGAATACATGGCGAAGGTAGAAGCCGAAAGAGAAGCGGCAATAAAGGCAGAAGAAGAAAAGAACAAGCCCATAGAAAAACCGGAGGGCGTTGCCCAGATCGGAATAGAGGACTTTATGGGCGTTGAGCTTCGCACAGCACAGATACTTGAATGTGAGGCTGTTCCGAAAGCGAAAAAGCTTCTCAAGCTCCAGATAGATCTCGGATACGAGAAACGTCAGGTGGTTTCGGGAATCGCTAAATTCTACAAGCCCGAAGATCTTGTCGGCAAAAAGATAATCGTCGTAGCTAATCTCAAGCCCGCAGTACTTTGCGGTATTGAGTCAAACGGTATGATCCTTGCCTCCGGCGAAGAGCAGATAAGAGTAGTCTTCCTCGCTGATGACACTCCGCTTGGTGAACGCGTAAGATAATGAAATTTTTCGATTCTCACGCTCACTACACTGACGAAAGATTCGAAACAGAAACGCCCGAAGGAGTTACAAAACTCCTTCGGGACGTTTTTGACGATAACGTCGGTTATATCGTAAACGTAGCAGTTACCGCCGATAATGCCGTTGAATGTATCTCAATGGCAAACGTTACCGAAAATATGTTCGCCACAGTTGGCATACATCCGTCGGATTCAAGATTTTACAATGACGTACAGCTTGAAAAAGAACGATTGAAGTCTCTTTTATCATCTCCTAAAGTAGTTGCTATCGGCGAAATAGGTCTTGATTACCACTATCCTGACACAGATAAGGAGAAACAAAAAGAGTTCCTTTTAATGCAAATGGAGCTTGCGAGAGAGACCGGAATGCCGGTTATATTCCACGACCGTGATGCTCACGGAGACAGCATGGATATAGTCAGAAAATTCCCCGGCGTTATCGGAGTTTTTCACTGTTTTTCCGGAAGTTCCGAAATGGCGCGCGAGCTTATATCGCTTGGCTGGTACGTATCTTTCACGGGAGTTATCACGTACAGCAACGCGCGCAAGGTGTGCGATGCCGTCAAAGTAGTTCCTGATGACCGTATAATGCTCGAAACAGATGCTCCGTATCTTGCTCCCGTTCCGATGAGAGGGAAGATGAACAGATCCGATTATCTTAAATATACCGCTGAAAAAATGGCGGAATTAAGGGGGCAGAGCACTGATTATATCGCCCGTATCACAGCCGATAACGCAAAAAAATTATTCAGGCTTTCCGAATAATTTTTCAAAAATCTATTGACTTTTTCAAAAAAAGTGGTATAATACTACACATAAATCAAACGCATTGACGAAGACGGGTTGCCGTTTATGCCGTTTACAGAGAGCTCGCGCAGGCTGAAAGCGAGTAACGGTGTTTGTGCATAACCCCATCACTTCCGAGCGGAATTGCTGAATTTTTTAAGCAATTACGGGTGCCCCGTTACGGCTGACGGAGTTGTTAGACTCCTAAAGTGGGTATGTTTTTACACTTACCAAATTGGGTGGTACCACGGGTTTTCTCGTCCCTTGTTTTTAGACAAGGGACTTTTTTTGTTTTTAGAATTTTTATCAAGGAGATTTTTAATATGGATTACCAAGTAAAACAAACAGCCGAAAGAATTAAAGAGCTTCGTCTTGTTTTCAAAAAGACACCAGAGGAAATGGCAGAAATAACAGGCGTTACCGTCGAAGATTACAATCTGTGCGAGAGCGGAGAACACGACTTTTCCTTTACTTTTCTTCATAAGTGCGCTATCGCTTTCGGTGTTGACATAAAAGATCTCATCACCGGTGAAGAAGCAAAGCTCAGCAGATATACCGTAGTAAAGAACGGAGAAGGCGAAATTATAGAACGCCGTTCAGGTTTTAAATACAACCAGCTTGCGTCAGATTTCCGCCACAAGCTTTCCGAACCTTTTATGGTACACGCGCCTTATACTGCGGGTAACGAAACCGCTCAGATTATGCTCTCTACCCACGCAGGCGAGGAGTTTGATTACGTCGTCCGCGGTTCCCTGAAGGTCAACATAAACGGCAATATCGAGATTCTCAACGCCGGAGATTCTATATACTACAATAGTTCAACCCCTCACGGAATGGTGGCTGTCGGCGGTGAAGATTGCGACTTCCTCGCTATGGTAATAAAAGCATCCGGCGAGAGTACCCCTGTTCCTGCTCCGAAAAAATCGGCTCCTGCATTCAAGCGCCACGAGATCACAGATCCTATATATAAGAAATATATCGACGTAGTAGAATCCGACGAGGGTGCGCTTGAAAAGATCAGCTTCAAAAACTCAGAAAACTTCAACTTCGCGTTCGATATAGTCGACGCTGTTGCAGAGAAATCTCCCGATAAGCTCGCGATGATTCATATTGATAACGACGGCAACGAACGCAATTTTACATTTGCGGATATGTCCCGACTTTCAAATAAAGCCGCAAATTACTTTGAGTCTATTGGTATTAAACGCGGCGACAGAGTAATGCTCGTTCTCAAGCGTCACTATCAGTTCTGGGTATCTATTCTTGCGCTTCACAAGATAGGCGCGATCGTAATTCCTGCCACCAACCAGCTGCTCAAAAAAGACTTTGAGTACCGCTTTACCACCGCAGGTATAAAGGCTATTGTTTGTACGACTGACGGAACGGTTGCTGATGAAGTAGATGCGGCTATCGCCACAACCAACACCGTAGAGATCAAAGTCAGCGTAAGAGGCAACCGTGACGGTTGGCTTGATTTTGATGCAGAATATGAAAAATTCTCTGATAATTACACGAGAGTTCCTCAGTCTTCAAGCGACATTATGCTTATGTATTTCTCATCAGGAACTACGGGTTATCCCAAGATCGCGGCTCATAGCTTTACCTACGCACTCGGTCACTTTATCACCGCAAGATACTGGCATAACGTGAATCCGAACGGAGTTCACTTCACGATTTCCGACACCGGCTGGGGTAAATCCGTATGGGGTAAACTGTACGGACAGTGGATCTGTGAATCCTGCATATTTACTTATGACTTTGACCGATTTGACGCAAACCGCATTCTCCCGATGTTTAAGAAATACAACATCACTACCTTCTGTGCTCCGCCTACAATGTATCGTTTCTTTATAAAAGAAGATCTGTCAAAATTTGATCTTACTTCTCTTGAGCACGTTACTATCGCCGGAGAAGCACTCAATCCCGAAGTATTCAATAAATTCTATGAAGCAACAGGACTTAAACTTATGGAAGGTTTCGGTCAGACAGAGACAACGCTTGCTGTCGCAAACCTCGTAGGCATGGAGCCCAAGCCCGGTTCTATGGGACGTCCGTCTCCGCTTTACGATATTGACATAATCGATCCCGACGGAAATCCCGTAAAAGACGGTGAGGTTGGCGAAATCGTTATCAGAACAGACAAAGAAGTTCCGTTCGGTCTCTACAAAGAGTATTATAATGATCCCGATAACACAGCCAAAGCATGGCACGACGGCATCTATCATACCGGTGACACCGCTTGGCGTGACGAGGATGGATATTTCTGGTACGTCGGACGCACGGATGACCTCATTAAGTCTTCCGGCTACCGCATCGGTCCGTTCGAGATCGAAAGCGTTATCATGGAACTTCCGTACGTACTTGAGTGTGCTATTACCGCAGTTCCCGATGAGATCAGAGGTCAGGTAGTAAAAGCCACTATCGTTCTCGTAAAAGACAAGGTTGGCGACGATGATCTCAAAAAAGAGATCCAGACCTACGTCAAGAACCGTACCGCTCCTTATAAATACCCGAGAATAGTTGATTTTGTTGAAGAACTTCCCAAAACCATCAGCGGAAAGATCAAACGCGCTGAGATCAGAAAGACCGACAGCGAAAAATAATTACTTGATAATCCGCTCAAGCGTCTCTGCGTGGTGTTCTTCGTCAAGAATTATGCGGTTGATAATAGCTTTAATATCCTTATCATCGGTTAATTCAACTATTTTTCGATAGTTTGCGGCAGATGATCTTTCATCAACTATATCACCGTAAATTGCGTTTTTGAAAAACGCTTCGTTCACCGACGGATTGCGTGAAATCTTTATTGATTTACGCATACCGTCGGTGAATTTTATTTTCGGGTCATAACCAAGCTCAAAAATCAACTTTCCAAGCATCTTGAAATGCTTCATTTCAGTAATGGCTATACATTCGATAATTTCAGCAGCGACCTTATATTCATTCTCAAAAAGTATCTCTTGATAGGAATATTCAGATATAGCGTATAACTCGCTTAAATACGCCTTGTAAAGTAATTCCGCGACAAGTCTGTTGTTATCCCTGCCTTTGATACAAGGATAGGGAAGATTTAATACGCAGCTGTATTCATTTTTTTCCATAATATTACCTCAAACAAATAAATTAACTTAATATAATACTATGTAAAAAACGATTTTGTGTTAAAAAAAGAGACAGGGAAGACCCTATCTCTTTGATTATTGATTGATTTTAT
This sequence comes from uncultured Lachnospiraceae bacterium, assembly GCA_964525525.1. Lineage (GTDB taxonomy): Bacteria > Bacillota > Clostridia > Oscillospirales > CAG-272 > RGIG2161. The sequence continues at coordinate 26,004 of CAZGHD010000007.1, forward strand.
ACGTTTTTGTTTATCTTGATTCTGCTTGCGAGTATAGGACAAACGACAACGTTAAGAGCAAACTCAAAAACAAAGTTCCAGATAATAAGCGCAACTACGAATATAATAATATTGTTACTTCCGTTCCAGCCAAGTGCTTCTATCATAGGTTTAAAGAAAAGCACAACTCCGGCAACGTATATTCCGGTATTAACAATCGGCGCAACCATAGCAGGAAGAATAGCGTTTACTGCATTGCTTTTCTTTGAAGGCTTGATAAATCTGTATACCAACGCAGACGCCCAAGCCGCTGCTGCACCTTTAAGTATACAAAGCACTGCGGTAACGACAGGATTCATAACTACCATCGCCTGACCGCCCTTGTCAAACCCAGTTGCACTGAATACAAACGCGATAACACCGAAAACAATACCTACCAATGTAGCGTTTTTAGGTCCCACAAGCATACCTGCAAGAACTATCGGTATAAGTACAAGGGAAGGGAGGTTAACTCCGAAGTTAGCAAAAACAACTGAAAATAACTGAAGTACGATAACGATTGCTGCAAGTATGGCCGTAAGTGTCATCTTGCGGGTTTTTGCTGAGATGTTTGTTCTGTTATTCATAATTTTTTCTCCTTTGCTGCTGCCTCCGAGATGGAGTGTAGCGCATAAATTTTATTTATATATGTAAACGGCAATGCCGGAATTTTTATCAGATATTATTTATTTTGTATAATTCAATCAATCCTTTGATAGTAAGACGCGGGGAAGACACGTGCTCAAACTCAAGATAACACAGAATATCATCCGAGCAGGAATTTTTAACGTAAATATTAGGATTGGCACCTGCAAAATAATCGTTTTTTATAGCGTTGACAAAGCCGTTTATCGAATATGCCATACCTCTTATAAGCCCACTGTAAATAGAATCATTCGTGTTTTTACCGAGTACACCCGAAGAATTCGCAACGCCTGAAAACGGAATCTGTGGTGCGTATGCAGTAAGCGCTTTAGCTGACATGTCTACACCAGAAGAAATCACAGAGCCAATAATTTCCGATTTCTCATTGATCGCAGAGATCGTAACGGCCATGCCGATATCAATTACGATAGCCGGAAGAGATCCGGAGCGCGCAGCGGCAACCGAATTTACCAAAATATCAGAACCAAGCTCCGCAGGATTATCTATTTTGATTTTCAGCAAAGATTTTATTCCGGGCTTTACAACAAACGGTTGTACGCCGAAATATTTTTTTGAAGCTGAAATAAAAATCTCGGTCATGACAGGATCAACCGAACACAACGCAACTGCATCAACATCGTCGTGATCAACAGAATAAAGAGACTCGATCTGATGAAAGTTCATAACGCACTCATCGACGGTGGAGCATCTTGATGATGAAAACATGTGATCAAAAAGAATTTCGGCAGGATTTCTCTTGACATCTGCCGCCGCAACGGTTATACTTGAATTACGAACGTCTATAGCAAGTAACATTTTTTCTCCTATTTTTCATTCCCTCAATTATACAAAATTTGCATTTTGTATAATTGCCTATATTTCTCTGGAAACACTTCTCTGTGTATCTTTTATTCTCGCTTTAGCCAGAAAGGCACATAATACAATGAAGATTGATTTCAATTTACACTGCTTACCTAATCTTGATTATAATCACGACGATTACGACGGCGCGCGTCACGTTTTGAGTCAACTCAAAGCTTGCTACATCAAATCCGCCGTGGCAACGCCTTTCTACAATCCCGTACGAGAGTCTGTATCATCGTTTATGTCACGCAGAAGATCTGCAATGTCAAAATTAAGCAAGTGCGGTGTTGAACTTATTCCTGCAGCAACTGTACCGTTGATAGACGGAATATCAAAGATTGACGGTTTGAATAAGCTCACAGTAAACGAAACTGAGTTCATATATTTTTCTCTGCCGCTGAAGTTTAATTCCGAGGAATACGATTCCGAGATACATAGAATTATGTACCAACAGCGTCTTATCCCTGTTTTCTCGGATTTTGATATTGCAATATCACTCTATGAAGAAAGTGAATTATACAAAATATTAAACACTCCCTATGTAGCGTTTCAAGTGAACGTATCTTCACTTTCTAACGATATAGTTTTCAAGACCGTCAAGAGTCTCGTGCTCCAAGGAAGATGCGTACTGTTCGGCACCGGAATAAAAGACTACCAAAACAGAACGCCAAATTACAATCTTCCGTCCAAAAAGTTCGAAAAGATATTCGGCAAAGAAAAATTCAATTATTATATGCTAAAATGCGAGCAATTTTTTCAATAACTACTCTTCCCTCTTGAGTTTTGCGTATGATGCCATAAGTTTTTTAGTTCCGAAATCGTCAAAAGCAATCTCGTATATGATGTCTCCACCCATATCTGTCGCAGAAAGTATCTCACCTGAACCAAATTTGAGATGTTTTACTCTCGTACCTATACCAAAACTTTCAAAGCTGTTTTTTTTCGGCTTACTTGTAGATACAGTGGCAACCGAAGAACTAACGTGTCGTTCAAATTCAAGAACGGCACTTTCTTTTGTTCTTTTTGAATTATTCCATACAACCGTTTGGTCAGCCGGTTTACGCTGAGGTTGAATCACGTTGAGAAGTTCTTTGGGAATCTCCTCCGCAAATCTTGATATAGGATTTATCTGAGTGCGTCCAAAAAGCAATCTTTGATGCACGTGTGATATATATAGCTGTTTTTTCGCTCTCGTGATCGCAACGTATGCAAGACGGCGTTCCTCCTCAAGCTCGGATTCGTCCGTCTGCGACTGTACTCCAGGGAAGATGTTTTCTTCCATTCCGGGAAGAAATACGACCGGGAATTCAAGTCCTTTAGCGCTATGTATAGTCATCAAAACTACCGCATCTGCTGTTTCGTCGTACTTATCGACGTCACTGACGAGCGCTACGTTTTCAAGGAATCCCGAAAGTGTAGCCTCGCTCTCATCCTCAAATCCCGATATATATTCAAGCGCAGATGATGAAAGTTCCTCGATATTTCCGAGACGCTCAACACCCTCTTCACCAAGAGCGGAAAGCATATCTTTATATCCGGTGATCTCAACCGTTCGATTTATAAGCTCATTTATCGGTATATTGTCAGCGATTTCTCTCAAGTGTTCGATAATAGCAACGAATTCCTTGAGTTTTTCTGCCGAGCGAGAGACAGAAACGTAGTTGTTCGCTATCTTCATGATCTCGAACATACTCTTCCCTTCAGATACCGCAAGCTGTTCTACCGCGTTTACCGTACTTTCACCGATTTTTCTTTTCGGCTCGTTTATAATTCTTTTAAGACGGAGATTATCATTTGTGTTTTTTATAACGCACAGATATGCAAGAATATCTCTGATTTCTTTTCTATCGTAGAATCGCGTACCGCCGAGAACTCTGTACGGTATACCACCGCGCGCAAATGCAGACTCAAGACTGTTTGCCTGCGCGTTCATACGGTAAAGCACCACGAAATCGCGGTATTGTCTGAGTCCGTTTTGCACCTGTTCCGAAATAGTGGAGGCTATGTAACGCGCCTCCTCGTTTTGGTCGGTAAGCTGGCGCACAACTATTCGCTCTCCGTTATCACCGCTTGTCCAAAGTTCTTTTCCGCGTCTTCCACCATTATTACGAATAACGGCGTTAGCGGCGTCAAGAATGACCTTCGTGGAACGGTAATTCTGCTCAAGTTTAATTACGTTGGCGTCACCGTATTCCTTGTCGAAGCTCAAAATATTCTCTATCGTAGCGCCGCGGAATCTGTATATACTTTGGTCATCATCACCAACGACCATTATGTTGCGGAATTTTCCGGACAAAAGAGCGGTCAAAACAAACTGTGCTTTATTTGTATCCTGATACTCGTCAACACAGACGTATCTGAATTTGTTCTGATAATATTCAAGAACGTCGCTATTCTCGCGCAGAAGTCTTACCGTCTGCACTATAATATCATCAAAGTCAAGTGCATTTGCCTCTTTTATCTCGGCCTGATAGCGGGTATATATTTTAGCTATCTGAAGCAAGCGGTAATCGTTACCGACTTTCAGATTATATTCGTCAGGAGTAATAAGCTCGTCCTTTGCGCGACTGATAGCGTTCATAGCAGAACGCACCGGAAGCACTTTGTCGCTGATATTTAGCTCTTTCATTATATTGGTAATGAGCTTTTTTACGTCATCGGTATCGTATATGGTAAAATCAGATGTATAACCGAGTCTGTCTCCGTATCTGCGTAAAACGCGAACACATATCGAGTGGAAAGTTCCTGCCCAGATCTGCGATGCAACGTCGGGGTCGCCCAAAGTAGTAGCAAGCCTTGCTTTAATTTCGTTTGCAGCCTTGTTTGTAAAGGTAATTGCAAGTATGTTCCACGGAGCCGCAGGAGAAACCGCGTAAGCCGCGAGAAGATTTTCTATATCCTCGGTTTCTGCATACTGAAGCGCCGCTTTGAATATATTTATCTCCGACTCGCTTCCCTTATTACTGTCGTTAAAATATGCATCGCCGTACTTTATTATATGTGCTATTCTTTTTACGAGAACGGTGGTTTTTCCACTTCCGGCGCCTGCAAGCACAAGGAGCGGTCCGTTGACAGTATATACGGCTCTGCGCTGATCTTTATTCAAGGATTTATAAAGCCGGTCGAAAAGTTCCTTTTTCAGTTTAGTAAATTCATTATCAAAATTCATCGGGCGCTTTTCCTCCGGATATGTTTATATTAGTGTATTATAATATTATAACTTAAATTTACAAATTAATCAATAGATTTAAAGGAATTAAAAACGGGATATTGCGCCGAGTGGCGCAATATCCCGTAAGATTTATTTAATCTTCGTCGCTCGGGACGATAAGTCCGTACGCTCCGTCGTCTCTCTTGTAAACAACGCAGGTATCATTTGTCTCGGAGTTGACAAACACGAAAAACTTGTGTCCGATCAGATTCATCTGAAGGATAGCCTCTTCCGGTGACATAGGCTTAAAGGAGAACGACTTTACTCTGATGTTAAACTCTGTTTCTTCATCAACGTCCGCATCGCCCACGTCATGAACAAACGCGCCCTGTCTGAGTCTGCGTTCGAGGCGAGTTTTATTTTTGCGGATCTGGCGCTCTATCGTTTCTATACAGCGATCAAGAGCGTTGTTAAAGGTTTCGTCCTCTTCCTCACTGCGGAAAAGCGTACCCGAATATGAGATGGTAATTTCAAGATTTTCTTTGTTACGCTTGCGACTGAAAGTTACGTAAGCCTCTGCTTCATCAGGAAAGAACTTATCGAATTTAGTAAGTTTTTTCTCAACCAAAGCCTTGAGATCTTCTGCAACCGTAAACTGTCTTCCGATAATAGTGATTTTCATATTTTATCCGCCTTTTCATTTATTGAGAAGCGCATCTGTCACTACCTCTGATTTGATTATACCATATATATACGAAAAAATAAATAGTTTTTTTGATTTTTTTCTGATTTTTTTATGAACTTTTTCCAAACATTTGATAAAAAACACCCAAACAGTAAAGTTTGGGTGTTGATTTGAAAGATTATTTATTGAAATAGCCTTCTCTGTAAAGAAGCTCTGCAGTAAGAAGTCCACCGCCTGCCGCGCCGCGAAGAGTGTTGTGAGCAAGACCGATAAACTTATAGTCAAACATGGTATCCTCACGAAGACGTCCGAGGGTTATACCCAGACCGCCGTAAATATCACGGTCGAGAGCCGCCTGAGGGCGGTTATCCTCTTCAAAATAAGTAATAAACTGCTCGGGAGCACTGGGAAGTCCAAGTTCCTGAGGTCTGCCGCTGAATTCTTTCCAGCGCTTGATAATTTCTTCCTTGGTAGGCTTGTTTTCAAAGTTTACAAATACAGCCGCGGTATGACCGTCGGTTACAGGAACGCGAACGCACTGAGTGGTGATGAGCGGAGAATCAGCCTTAACGACAGTTCCGTTCTCAACCTTACCCCAGATTCTGAGG
>CAZGHD010000008.1:0-31610 GCA_964525525.1 uncultured Lachnospiraceae bacterium
GCGGATCTGGGTGCCGAGAAGTTCCTTGACATCAAGTGCCGCTTTGCCGGCATCGCTCCGTCCGCTATCGTGCTGGTCGCAACCGTCCGCGCGCTCAAATATAACGGCGGCGTGAAGAAAGAGAATCTCGCAGAGGAAAATCTCACCGCGCTTGAGGCGGGTATCTGCAACCTCAAGGCTCATATAGAAAATCTTCAGAAATTCGGCGTGCCGATAGTGGTTACCTTAAACCGTTTCGGTACCGATACCGATGCGGAGCTTGCGTTTGTTCGTAAGACCTGCGAGGAGCTCGGCGCGACCTTTACTCTTTCCGAGGTGTTCGCGCGCGGCGGTGAGGGCGGCGTTGAGCTTGCCAAAGCCGTTGTCGAGGCGTGCGAAAAGGAGAGCAATTTCAAGCATCTTTACTCCACCGAGCTGTCTATCAAGGAAAAGATCGAGAAGATCGCACGTGACATCTACGGCGCAGGTGCGGTTACCTACTCCGCAAAGGCGGAAAAATCTCTTGCCGCTATACTTGACGCTGACGAGAATTTCGCAAAATTCCCGGTTTGTATGGCGAAAACTCCCGCGTCCCTGTCTGACGACCCGACCAAGCTCGGCAGACCTACCGGCTTTACCCTCACGGTCAGCGATATGCGCGTTTCCTCAGGCGCGGGCTTTATCGTAGTTCTCACCGGCGAGATAATGACCATGCCCGGACTTCCCAAGGCTCCGATGGCGCAGAAGATAGACGTCGCGCCGGACGGCTCCATCGTCGGACTTTCCTAAAATCAAAATGAAAACTGAACTTTTGTTTGACGTTACCACCGCCTCGCCCGACGAGACCGAGGCGGCGGGCGTCAGAGTCGCGGAAATTCTCCGCGGCTTGATAGATCCGAGTGCGGATTACCCGGTGGTCGCGCTTTACGGCGACCTCGGCGCGGGGAAAACGGTTTTCGTGCGCGGAATGGCGTCGCTTCTGTCTCCCGGCGCGCACGTAAAAAGCCCGACCTATACCATCGTAAACGAGTACGACGGGGGCGTGCCGCTCTATCACTTTGATATGTACCGTATCGAGAGCGAGGACGACCTGTATTCGATCGGTTTTGACGATTATCTCGAGCGCGGAGTCGCAGTCATCGAGTGGAGCGAGAATATCCCGTACGCCCTGCCGCGAGAGTATTTCCGCGTGACGATAGATAAAATTTCCGACACCGAACGGCACGTGAGAGCCGAGAGGGTGGGCGAGTAATTTTTCGCAAACCCCGTAGGGGCGACCATGGAATGAGCAAGCTCATTCAGTCGTCCGTGGCAATACGAACGATTTATTGCGGAACAATATTCAAGGCGTTAGGCTCCCTCCTTGAGGGAGCTGGCTCGCGTTAGCGAGTCTGAGGGAGTTGTTTTATCACGACCACACCCTACCAACCATCCGATAAAATTCCCAATAACCTCGTAGGGCGGGGGCTTGCTCCCGCCGTGCATGATTACAAACGGCGGGGCCGGAATGACCGAAGGTCATTCAAGTCGAAGGATCTCGGGTGGACTACACTCAGGATGACACGGCGGGGAATGTCCCGCAAAACAAAAACGGGCGGAGGCCGTCCCCTACAACCACATTTTAATATTCTCGCAAATAACTTTCAATTTCCCTTTTTCTGAAAGGAGAACGAAAAATGCTATCATACAGAGACATAAACACCATATACGTTTCCCCTGACGGTAACGGCAGCGGCATGAACCCGCATACGAAAGAGGACGGCTTCGGTCCGTGCAGTATCGCTGACGCGTTCAAGCACGTCAGAGAGATCCGCGGCGGGGGAGCTCTGTTCCCGATAACCGTTAAAATGCTCGGCGGAGTTTACCCGATCACCGATCCTATTGTGATCGCGGGGGGCGTTTCGAACGTTACGATAGAGCCGTTTGGCGACGGTGAAGTTACCGTGCTGGGCGGAAAACGTCTTGAGGGATTTAAGCGCGACAGCTTTCTCGGCGGAGAGTGCCTGTCCCTCCATATTCCCGAGGTCGAGCGAGGCGAGTGGGAGTTTACAGACCTTTACGTTAACCGCTCCCGCGCGCTGAAGACCCGACTTCCCGCAGACGGCTATTTTAAAATGAAAGAAACCGAAAATCCCACCGACGGGTTATTCGATCATTCAAAATACTTTATTCCTTATCCCGAAGATGCCGAGACTATTGCCTCGCTGTCCGGAATTGAGGATATTACCGTGTCCTTTAACCATTTCTGGGTGGACGAGCATACCCCTATCGAGTCGTTTGACGTATCAAGCGGAAAGGTGTATATGAAATACCGCTCCCGCTTTACCATCTGCCCCGAGCAGGAGTACGTGCTTGAGAATATAGCAAAGCGTCTCGAGCGTCCGGGCGAGTATTATCTTGACAGGAAAAACGGAATGCTTTACTACCTCCCGAGATGCGAGGAGGAGTGGGACTGCCCCGAGGTTTGGGCTCCCGCGGCAAACAAATTGCTCCGCGTAAAAGGCACTGCAGTGGCTTCGCTCAAGGGCCTGAGAATCAGAAACATAAATTTTGCCTGCACCAAGGGTGAATATATTACAGGCGGCAGCGGTGAGCTGTTTGCCTCTGACGGACAGGCGGCGGCGGGCGCGCACGGCGCGATCGAGATCGAGTACGCCGAAGACGTAACCTTTGAAAACTGCTCTGTCGAGTGCTTCGGCACTCACGGAATAAGCGTCGGAGAAGGCTGCTACCGCGTGAGAATTGAGCACTGCACCGTGCGCGACGGCGGCGCGGGCGGTATAAAGATCTGCGGCGGTAACGCGTCATCTCCCGAGAGCTCGCACACCCACGGAATAACCGTGTCCGACTGCAGAATTTCCTGCCTCGGACGCAGATATTACGCGGGATGCGGCATACTTCTTATGCACGCGTTTGACTGCGACATTATCCACAACGAGATCTCCGACCTTTACTACACCGGCGTGTCCGTCGGCTGGGTCTGGGGATACGGACGCTCGGTATGCCGCGGCAACAAAATAATCGGAAACCACGTATTTGACCTCGGAAAAGGCTTCCTTTCCGATATGGGCGGCGTATATCTGCTCGGCCCGCAGCTGGGAACGGTGGTCGCAAACAACCGCATCCACGACATAAAGTGTAAAGAATACGGCGGCTGGGCGCTTTACACCGACGAGGGCTCAAGCGGAATCCTGCTTGAGAACAACCTCTGCTACCGCACGTCTTCAAACTCTTTCCATCAGCATTACGGCGCGGGTAACGTGGTGCGTAACAACATTTTTGCATATCCCGGAACCAGTGCGATCGGATTTACAAGACCCGAGCCTCATCTGTCCGCGACTGTAAACGGCAATATCTTTTATACCGATTCCCGCCCGATCATAAACGAGTTTTACGACAGATACCCCGGCACGGGAATCTCCAACGGTACGGTCGTCACCTTCGGAAATCTTATGTACGACGCGTCGGGCGAGCTTTGCTATTCGGATGCCGACCGACTCGGAACGCTTGAAGCCGCAAAGGAGCGCGGAATGGAATACGAGTCTGTCTGCGCTGATCCGATGTTCAGAGATCCCGAGAACGGAGATTTCACTCTTTCTCCCGACTCGCCTGCCAAAAAGATAGGCTTTATCCCGTTTGACTACGCAAAAGCGGGACCGCGCGAGTGATAAACTTACTGAGGATTTAAGAAAATGAAAATACTTGCAATAGATACCACCGCGAAAACGGTTGCCGCCGCTCTCTGTGAGGACGACGCACTGCTCGGTGAGATCACGATCAACGCGAAAAATACCCACAGCGAGACTATGCTCCCGACCATCGAGCGTCTGCTTGACAGCTTTTCGCTCACTCCTAAGAATATCGGGCTTTTCGCCGTCACCCGAGGTCCCGGCTCGTTTACCGGAGTCCGCATCGGCGCGGCAACGGTGAAAGGACTTGCCATGCGGGATGCGGGCGAGGAGACTGTGCCGATAGCGTCTGTCTCTACGATAGAGGCACTCGCTTACAACTTTTTCGGAATGGGTTCGGAGAGCGAGCCGTTTGCGGTAGTTCCCGTAATGGACGCGAGACGTTCGCAGGTGTACACCGGCGCGTTCCGCCTTTGCGGTGACCGCCCCGAGAGGGTGATGGAGGACAGCGCGCTTACTCTTGAGGAGCTTCGCGATAAGCTGACCGAGACGGTCGGCAATATGAAGATATATTTCGTCGGCGACGGATACGGTATCACGTCAGAGTACTTTGCCGAAAACGGCGGAGGGCTGAACATCGCAAAAACTCCCCCGCACCTCGTCTGGCCGAGAGGAAGCTCGATAGCTCTCTGCGGTCTTGACGCATACCGACGCGGCGAGACGGTTGACGAGGCTACTCTTGTTCCGTCGTATCTGAGAGGAATATAATTGATTCATATATCTACAAAAATCGGCAGAGATATTGTTTTCTCTGCCGATTTTTGCTATAGTTGAGTTACAACGTAGGGCGGGAGCAAGCCCCCGCCCTACGATGAATTATATCCCGAAGAATAAAGAAAAAAATTCCCGACGTTTGTCGGGAATTTTTGCTTTTAATATTTTATCTTTTCCTTAATTCCGGCCGCATAGAGGTGGTGGAGCGCGCCGAGGTATCTGAGCTCGGGGCGGATGTATTCTTTCTTTTCGGCTTTGAACTCAAACATAGTAACGCTGCTGGTCTCGATAACTATCGGCACAAAGCTGAGTGCGGGAGCAAGTCCGAGAAGATGGCCTATCCACGCCGCTCCTGCGCCGCCGTGGCAGAATACCGCAACCTTTTTGTCGTTATCCTCTGCTACGCGGTACATAGCGCCTTCTCTGACGTAACCGAGGGAGGCGATGAGCTCGTCCGAGCCTTTAACCATGTCGTAAATGACAGACATTCTGTCCTCGTTCTTTACGAAGTGATCAAAGTCGTATATTCCCTTTTGTACAGAAAAGCTGTAGGAGCAGTCGTGCTCATAGGAAAGATCGCTTGATTTCATAAAATCGTAGTGCTCTCCTATCCACTGAAGGTTCTCTGCTTCAAGACCGGTGACGCTGCAGGTGTAGCTTGCGGTTTCAAGCGCACGGGGAGAGGGAGATGAGTATATTTTATCAAGATTTTTGTCGGCAAACCAGTCGGAAAGGGCTTTTGCCTCGACTTTTCCGCGCTCGGTGAGAGTGTCGGTACTGTAATTCGGATCTGCGTGGCGAACGATATAGAGTTTCATATTTACGCCTCCTTTTAGCATTTTTTATATGTTACTATATATTGCGAAAAAAGTCAATGGATTTTCTTGCTCTTTTATTCTTTTATCGCTTTCTTTTTCCATCTGCCGATGCGGTAGAATATCGCGGTGAGGACTGCGCCGATAACCCACGAGGAAACGAGGGAGAGCTGGATACACTCACTGCGTCCGAACGGGAGCTCGGGAGTTCTGGTAAGATACGAGATCGCGTACGCTATCGGAACGCGGATCGCAACGGTGGTCATAAGTGAGATCCACATCGGGGTCATAGTGTCGCCCGCTCCGCGCATGATGCCGGACAGGCTCTGCGTTACCGCGACTGCGATGTAACCGATCGCGAGAATCTTCATAAGTCGGTAGCTGAGATCGACCAGTTCCGCCGTGTCGGTGAACACGCCCATTAAGTGGCGTCCGAACAGGAGGATCGCGAGGGTGATGGTGCTCGAGCAGATCACTGCCATAAGCGTTCCCTGCTTTGCGCCCTTTGAAACTCGGTCGTAAAGTCCCGCGCCTACGTTCTGTCCCGCATAGGTGGTCAGTGCGGTGCCGAACGAGAAGTTGGGCATCATCGCAAAGCCGTCAACTCGCATGATGACCACGTTTGCGGCGATAAACTGCTCGCCGAACTGATTGGTCAGTGACTGCACGATTATCATAGCGGAGGAGAAGATCGCCTGGGTAAGTCCGGACGGCAGACCGAGGCGCACGAGGGTAAAAATGCTGTTTTTGCGGGGCTTGAGGTATTTTAAGCCGAAATCAAAGCTCTCGGACATTCTCGCGAGCTTGATACAGCACAAAATCGAGGAAATAAACTGCGCGATTACTGTAGCCAAAGCCACGCCGCCGACGCCCAGACCGCAGTTTGCAACGAAGAACACGTCAAGAACGATGTTGATGACCGTCGCGATCAGCAGGTAGATGAGCGCGGAGAACGAGTCTCCGAGTCCGCGCAGGATACCGCTCAAAATGTTGTAGTACGCCATTCCCGCGATGCCGACGAGGGAAATCGTCAGATAATCGGCGCACCAGCCGAGGATAGAGTCAGGAGTGTTGAGCATTTTCAGCACGGGACGGATCAGCGGGGTGCAGACGAGGATCAGGATAAGACAGCAGATAGCGGTCGCGGTGATCGCATTTCCGACGGTGTAGGACAGTGCCTTACGGTTTTTCGCGCCGAAATACTGGGACACCATTATGGTTGCTCCCGCGGAAATGCCTATGAAAAGCACGAGGAGCATATTGAGGATCGGTGCGGAGCTGCCGACCGCGGCGAGCGCGTTGTCGCCTATGTATTTACCGACCACGATACTGTCTACCGTGTTGTAAAGCTGCTGTGCTATGTTGCCGATGAGCATCGGGATGGTGAAGATCAGGATGTTCTTCCACGGCGAGCCGACGCACATATCAGTGGGGGCGAATAATTTTTTTAATTTTCCAAACATTACAGTCTCCATTTTGACAAAAAACTTCGAGTATAATTATACCATAAGCGGAAAGTAAAAGCAACAGTAAAAAGGCGGTGAATGCTCTCACCGCCTTGATTTAATTAAGTTTTTTTGTTTTTATGCGGACAAATATCTCCCATCGGGCAATCCGCACATCTCGGGGCGCGTGCGGAGCAGTATTCCCGCCCGAAAAGGACTATCCTGTGGCAAAAATCCGAGGTTTCTTCGGGTGGCAGGAGCTCGGTCATCACGCTCTCGCACACGTTCGGGTCGGACACGTTCTCAGGATACATTCCGAACCGACCGCAGATGCGTATGCAGTGCGTGTCCGCGACGATGGCGGGCAGTCCGAATATGTCTCCGCGCAAAAGATTGGCAATCTTGCGTCCCACTCCGGGGAATTTTAACAGCTCGTCCATGTCGCTCGGCATCTTGCCGCCGTAATCTTCGGTCAGCATTATCATTTCGTCTTTGACGTTCTGCGACTTGACCTTGTAAAGCCCGCACGGGCGGATTATCGCCTCAAGCTGGTCTATCGGAGCGCTTGCGACAGCCTCGGCGGTCGGGAATTTCTCGAACAGCTCCCGCCCGACGACGTTCACCCTCGCGTCGGTGCACTGCGCGGAAAGTCTGCCGAGGATCATCAGCTTCCACGGCTCGTCCTGCCACTCAAGCGCGCACTCGGCACCGGGATAAAGCTCGCACAGACGCGCCGAAAACTCCGCCGCAAGGCGGATCTTTTTCGCTTTATTCGGTATCTTTTGAGCAGTTTTCTTCATTTTTATTATATATAGGTCAGAATACGATTGTTTTTCCGCTCTTTGCGGAGTCGTAGACCGCGCGCACGATACGAAGGCTCTTCATAGCCTCGCGCGGCATTATCATCGGATCTCTCTTGTCCCGCACCGCCGCGATGATGTCCTCAACCATCGACTGGTGGCCGACAAGCCATTCTGCCTGCGAGTTGCCCTGACCGTATTTTTTGAGCATCTCGCGCTCGTGCGCCTCAACGTCTGCGGCGTCACGCATTTTCCAGGTGCGGATGCGGTCAGCGTCAGCCTCAACGCTTCCGTCGGTGCCGTAAACGCCTATCTCAGTGGAAAGACCGGGGAAAGCACAGGTGGTGGAAAGGAAGGTCGCGGTCGCGCCCGACTTGAATTTGATAAGAGACGCGGTGAAATCCTCGGTCTCGATGTTGTGATTATACAGCGCGGTGGTGGAGGTGACCGACTCAACGTCGCCCATGAACCACTGCATAAGGTCGACCGTGTGGACAGACTGATTTATAAGTGAGCCGCCGCCGTCCATAGCCCAGGTACCTCTCCAGGGAGTGCCGGAGAAGTAGGTGTCCGGGCGGAGCCACTTGACGGCAAAGGTGCCGAAAAGGATGCGGCCGAGCCTGCCCGACTCGATAGCCTCTTTGATCGGGCGGGAGCTTACGTTGTTTCTGTTCTGCATACACACGCCGCAGGTCATACCGGTCTCAAGTCGAGCCGTCTCGATGGTCTCGGCAACCGAGAGGTCGATGTCGATCGGCTTTTCGACAAGAACGTGCTTGCCCGCGCGCATGGCTCGGACGGCGTATTCGGCATGCATACCGCTTGGCAGGCATATACTTACTATGTCAACGCTCGGGTCAGCGAGCATATCTTCAAAATCACTGTACGGCTTCGCACCGGGGAAGGCTTCCGCCGCGTCAGCGAGACGTTTTTCGTTTATGTCGCAGATCGCTACGAGATCGGCGTTTTCAGATTCAAACGCGGCTTCGGCGTGTGCCATTCCGACACCGAGACCGAGCACTGCGTATCCGAGTTTGCTTGTAGAAGACATTCTGAATACCTCATTTTACGATATTATATTCCGTTTAAGTATACCACAGTATCGGGCTGATTTCAATACGAAGATCGGTTTTTCTGCCCGATTTTTTAAAAAAAGCCGAAAAAAAGCGACAAAGATTTTCAAAAAAATCATATTTGTGCAAAATGCTCAAGTGTAGAAAAAATGAGCCAAAAACTGTGAAAGTTGCACAAAAAGAAAAGAGCAATTTTTTCGGAAAAATCGTCTGGAAAAATAAGGTTAAAAGTAAATTGTTTTTACCCTTGATGAAAATTGACGAAAAATCGGGGACGAAATCACCAAAAAAAACTATATCTTGGGGTCGGCAAACTATATTTAGTGTTCTTTTGGGTAAATGGAATTTACCATCAAAGGGTGTCAAAAAACACGGATTCGTCAAAATGTGGGAAATCAGACATAAATGTACAAAATATGTCTTTTGCCGACACTCGGAATTTCACGAAAATCCTTTATCCGATAGCCTTTTAGCCGCTTTGAGTGCTATTGACTTTTTTCGGCCGCTATGGTATGATTATTGTGTGTGAAAATAGGTGAATTCTATGTGTACGGCGCCTGATTTTTATGCTTTACCGGCGGTTTACCGCCATACAAAATGCTTCGAATTTGCTACAAATTCGGTAGGAGGAAACAGTTTTATGAACAAGAAAACACCCGCAAGACTTCTCGCGTTCCTGCTTGCAGTCCTGATGACCTGTTCGATGTTCTCTATCGAGATGTTCGCCGCTGAAGGCGACACCGCGACCGATAGCACGACGAGCTCGTCTTCAAGCAGTAACTCCATGGAGTCTATCAAAGAAATTCTTACCCAGATAAGTTATGTTGACTATCTTGCCCAGTACGAAGGTGTTGACCCTGCAAAGGGTGACTTCACCATCGATTGCTCGGACTACGCAGCCGACAAGACCGACGCTGAGGCTAAAGCTGAAATCGTTGACGGTTCCGAATACGGCGGCAGCGGCAAGGCACTTTACATCGGTGATACCGGTGAGGTTACCTGGATAGCTGACGTTCCGTATACCGGTATGTATTATATGGAAGTTGAGTACTACCCGATCTCCTCTCGCGCTACCTCTATTGAGCGTGCGTTTGCTATTGACGGTAGAGTTCCTTATTCCGAGGCGAGATACCTCACCTTTACCAAGGTTTGGAAGGAACAGTACGCAACTAACGAGAACGGCGAGATCTACTTTGAGAACGACACTGTGGGCAACCACATCCGTCCCGATAAGATAGAGGATCCCGAGTGGCGTACCGTTACCGTGTACGATACCGACGGTATCTTCTCCGATCCGCTTGAGTTCTATCTTGAAAAGGGTGAACACGAGTTCTCCTTCACCGCTCTTCGTGAGCCGATGGTGATCAAGTCCATCCGCTTCTATCCTGCAGAGCAGACCAAGTCCTATGCGGACGTTCTCGCAGAGTACGAAGCTAAAGGATATAAGGAAGCTTCCGGCGACGCAACTCTCAAGTTTCAGGCTGAGATGCCCGCGGCTACTTCCGACCAGACACTTTATCCCCTGTCCGACCGTACCTCCCCGATAACCGAGCCGCAGCACAGTGCACACCTTCTGCTCAACACTATCGGTTCTGATAAGTGGTCGACCCCCGGTCAGTGGATCAAATACGAGGTAACTCCTACCGAGACCGGTCTTTATACGATCGCTCTCAGATTCAAGCAGAATCTTCTTGAAGGTATGTTCACCTCCCGCCGTCTCTACATCAACGGTCAGATCCCGTTTGATGAGGCAGGCAGACTCCGCTTCAACTTCTCCGAAGATTGGCAGGTAGCAGCCCTCGGTGATGGAGAAGACACTGTATATCAGTTCTATTTTGAGGCAGGCAAGACCTACGAGATCGCCCTTGAGGTTTGTATGGGTGACCTCGGTCCGATGGTAAACCAGGTAACTAAGGTCGTTAACTCGCTTAACGCAGACTACCTTAAGATACTTCAGCTTACCGGTGCGGTACCGGATGAATACCGTGACTACGGTTTCGGCCGTATCATTCCCGAGACCATCAGAGACCTTGCTCGTCAGAAAGCCGTACTTGAAGAAGTTCTTGTTACCATCAATACCACCAACGGTATGAAGGGTACACAGGTTTCTACCATAGAAGACATTATACGTATACTTGAGAAGATGACCTCCAGCGAGGATGAGATCGCGAAGAACCTGTCCGACCTCAAGACCTACATCGGTAACCTCGGTACGTGGATCCTCAACGCAAGAACCCAGCCCCTTGAAATAGACTACTTCGTAGTTCAGGGTCAGTCACAGGAGCTCCCGAGAGCTATGGAAGGCTTCTGGGAATCTCTTGCACACGAGGTTGGCGCGTTCATCGCTTCCTTCTTCTACGATTACAACTCCATCGCATCGGGCGAGCTCGGTGAAGAAGCTGTTCTCGTATGGGTTGGTTCCGACCGTGACCGTACCAAGATCATCAGAACTCTTATTGATAACGACTTCACTCCCAAGACCGGTTACGACGTAGACCTTAAGCTCGTCGTCGGCGGTGCACTCCTTCCCTCAGTTCTTGCAGACGCAGGACCTGACGTATATCCCGGCATGGGATCCCAGGAGATAATCAACTACGCAATTCGTGGTGCGATCATCCCGATATATACTAATAATGAAGATTCTGAGTATTACGGCCTGTTTGAAGGCGTTGACGAAGTAATGGAGCGCTTCAGCCCCTCCGCCCGCGTTGAGGTTTCCTTCCGCGGTTACAACGCAGAGCAGGAATATATGGATGAGCTTTACGCTCTCCCCGAGAACCAGGGCTTCTCAATGCAGTTCTACCGTAAGGACATTCTCGCACAGCTCGACCTCGAAGTTCCCGAAACTTGGGACGATATGCTTGCGATGGTTCCCGTACTCCAGTTCAACAATATGGAGATCGGTATGGCTCCCAGCTACATCACCTTCCTCTATCAGGCAGGCGGTGACCAGTGGGCAGACGAGGGTATGAGAATCAACATCGACTCCAACCTCGCTCTTGAGTGCTTCGAGAAGATGTGTAATATGTTTACTCAGTACTCGCTTCCTTATTCTTACGACTTCTCCAACCGTTTCAGAACCGGTGAGATGCCGGTCGGTGTTGGTGACTACTGCGGTACTTACAACACTCTGACCGTATTCGCGACCGAGATCCGCGGTCTGTGGGGTCTTGCGGTACTTCCGGGTACCGAGGATGCTGACGGTAACATCAACCACGTCTGCGTTACCGACTGTACCGGTATCATAATGATGAAGGGTGCCGACCACCTTGAAGGCGGCTGGGAATTCATGAAGTGGTACACCGATACTTACTTCCAGTCTCAGTTTGCTAACGAACTTACCGCTCTCGTCGGTCCTGCTGCTAAGATGGCTACCGCAAACCGTGAGGCTATCACTCAGATGACCTGGTCGTCTGAAGAGCTTGCAGCGATCCTTGACCAGTTCGACAGTCTTGCAACTATTATGAACTATCCGGGTAACTACATAATCAGCCGTTATACCGACTTCGCATTCGCGGCAGCGTATAACAAGGGCGAAGACCCGGTTGAATCTCTCCTTCAGTACATTCCTCTTATAAACAAAGAGATCTCGAGAAAGAGAGAAGAATTCGGACTTGAAACGCTCGAAATTGGTCAGACTCTTGAGGAAAAGCGCGCTGAAGAAGCTGCCAAATCCGAAAAGAATAACTGATCGAAGTAAAATCTATCATTAAACTGTATAGGAGAAAAAGATTATGTCAGAAAAAACGGTCAAGAAACCCGTTTCAAGAAGAGACATGTCAAGACTGCAGTGGACACTCAAGGAAGTGCGCCGCAATTATATCGGTTATATAATGATCGCGCCTTTCATGCTTATATTCTTCGTGTTCACTGTTATACCGGTTGCTCTTTCGATGACAATCAGCTTGACAGACTTTAATATGCTTCAGTGGCCTAACTTCGTCGGAATGGATAACTACATACGTCTGTTCCTCGATGACGACCTTTTCATTACCGCTATCAAGAATACTCTGATATTCGCGGTTATCGTCGGTCCTTCCTCTTACCTGCTTTCGCTTATCACGGCGTGGTTCATCAACGAGCTTTCGCCCAAGGTAAGAGCGGTTATCACCCTTATCTTCTACGCTCCGTCCATTTCCGGCGGTGCTACCATGATCTGGACCACCCTGTTCTCACCCGACTCTTACGGCTGGGCTAACGCATATCTTCTTAAACTCGGCCTTATCGACTCCCCCATCCTTTGGTTCAAAGACGTTACCTACATCATGCCCCTTTGTATCATGGTCTCTCTGTGGACCTCGCTCGGTACCTCCTTCCTGTCCTTCATCGCAGGTCTTCAGGGTATCAACCGCAGTATGTACGAGGCAGCGGCAATGGACGGTATCAAGAACCGTTGGCAGGAGCTTTGGTACGTTACTCTCCCGTCTATGAAGCCGCAGCTTATGTTCGGTGCGGTCATGGCGATCACCGGCGCATTCGGTTACGGCGGTATAGTTACCTCCCTTTGCGGATTCCCGTCTACCGACTACGCGGCGTACACCATCTCTCACCACCTTGACGACTACGGCGGATCACGTATGGAGATCGGTTATGCATCCGCAATATCCTTCGTGCTCTTCCTTATGATGATGGGATGTAACCTCCTTATCCAGAAGCTTCTGAGAAAGGTAGGTCAGTAAAATGGCAAAGAATTATATTAAAGACGCGAAGATGCGTACCCGTAACCACGAGGTCGTGCTTAACCGCTCGGTCGGTGGTGACCTTGGTATCAACGTTTTCCTTGTTATCATGGGTGCGTTCATGTTCCTCCCGATGCTTTACATGGTACTTCAGTCTCTCAAGCCTCTTGACGAGCTGTTCTACTTCCCGCCCCGTTTCTTCGTGCGTAACCCCACTTTGAAGAACTACACTGACCTTCTCAGACTTATGAGTACTTCTTGGGTTCCGTTCTCGAGATACATTTTCAATACGATCTTTATAACTTTCTGCGGCGTTATGGGTCAGCTTGTATTCGCATCCTGTGCTGCATACGCGCTTTCAAAGATCAAATTCCCCGGAAGAAACTTCTTCTTCGCACTTATCCAGTACTCCCTTATGATCAACTCCACCGTTGGTAGCATCACCGGTTTCATTATCATATCCGGTCTTGGCTGGATGGACAGCTACCTCGCAATAATCGTTCCGGCGTGGGGAACTACGCTCGGACTTTACCTGATGAAACAGTTCATGGAGTCCAACATTTCGGACGAAATGCTTGAGAGTGCACGTATCGACGGCGCGACCGAGTTCAGAACTTTCTGGTCTATCGCGATGCCGATGGTTAAGCCCGCATGGCTCACTCTTATCATCATGTCGTTCCAGGGACTTTGGCAGTCCGGCTCTTCGATCTACATTCACTCGGAGCAGCTCAAAACATTCTCATACGCAATCAGCCAGATACTCTCCACAAGTATCGCACGTTCCGGTGCGGCTCAGGCATCCGGTGTCGTTATGATGATCGTTCCGATCTTCGTATTCGTCATCAGCCAGAGTAACGTCATCGAAACGATGGGATCCAGTGGTATGAAAGACTAAGGAAGGAGATAAAAATGAAAAAGCTCAGAACAATAATTTTACTTTCACTTTGCCTCCTCTTCGTTCTTTCTCCCGTGGTATCTGCGGCTCAGCCGTATCAGACTTATACTTATTCAATGAAGAAAGAGCCTCTCCGCTCTCCCGACGTTTATTCCCCCGATAAGGTAATAGACGCAAAGTACATGGGTCTTGATGAGTACTATCCTCAGATCGTCATCACCGACGAAATGAATACCAACATGAACAAGGACGATCTTAAAAAGATCGAAGATCTTCAGGAGAAGAACAAAGAGCTCGCTGAAATCGGTGATCTCCGCGACATCTTCGTTGACAAGCAGAACAACGTATACCTCGTTGACGCAAAGCTCAACAGAGTTATCGTGCTTGACAGATATTACAAGATCAAGTTCGTTATCGACGAGTTCAACAACGACTTCGGTGTTCCGGACTCGTTCACCAATCCCTCCGGTATCTTCGTTACCGACGAGTATATGTACGTCTGTGATACCGATGCAAACCGTATCGCGATGTTCGACCTCGAGGGTAACTTCTACAAGATGATCTACGCTCCCGAGTCCGACCTGTTCGCGGAGAGCTCGATCTACAAGCCGGTTGCAGTTGCCGTTGACCAGTATAAGAGAATTTTCGTAGTATCCTCCACTACCTACGAGGGTATCATCGTAATGGATGAAAATGCGAACTTCTCCGGATTCATCGGCGCGCAGAAGGTTGCTATCTCCGCTCTTGATATTCTTTGGCGCCGTTTCCAGACCAAGGAACAGAGAGAGCAGAGCGAGCAGTACATCTCCACCGAGTTTAACAACATTGCAATAGATAAAGACGGCTTCATCTACGTTACCACCTCCTCGGTTGACGCAGCAGAGCAAGCAGCCGAGATAGAGAGCAAGGACGGTACTTACGCTCCGGTTAAGAAGCTTAACGCACAGGGTGACGACGTTATGGCCCGTAACGGTTTCTTCTCTCCTTCCGGTGAGGTTCAGCTCTCTGCAGGCGCTACCGGAGCCGGCGAGGCGAAGGGCGTATCCAAGATCATTGACGCAGCAGTAGGCCCGAGCGGTACCTGGTCGATCATCGACGAGAGCCGTAACCGTGTATACACCTACGACGCATACGGTACTCTCCTGTTTGCGTTCGGTGACTCGGGAATGCAGCTCGGTAACCTCCAGAGTATTGAGGGTATCGCATATCAGGGAGAAACTCTTCTCCTTCTTGATAAGACCGCAGGCTCCTTCACTACTTATAAGAGAACCGAGTACGGTAACATTCTTATAGACGCTATCTCCAACGACGAAAACCGCGACTACTCCAAGGCGGCTACCCGTTGGGAAGAAATAATGAAGAGAAACAACAACTTCGACTCCGCATACATCGGTATCGGTAAAGCACTCGTCCGTGAGGGTGAGTACGAGGAGGCTATGGAGTACTTCATGTCCGCAGGTGACGTTGATAACTATTCCGCAGCTTACGCCGAGATCCGTAAGCTCTGGGTTGAGAAATACGTTATCGTTATTCCGATAGTCGTAGTCGCAGTTTGCGTGCTCTCCTCTATGTTCTTCAAGTATGCAAACAAGGTAAACAAGCGCACACAGCTTAAAGTCGGCCGCAAGACCTTTAAGGAAGAAGTTCTTTACGCGTTCCACGTCATATTCCATCCGTTTGACGGATTCTGGGATCTGAAGCACGAGCTTCGCGGCTCGGTACGCGGCGGTACCTTTTATCTCCTGCTCGTAGTTATCTCGATGTTCTATCAGTCCATCGGTACCAGCTATATCAAGAGCGGTACCCAAGACGGCAGCACGATATTCACAGCGTTTATCTCTGTTGCAGTTCCGCTTGCACTGTGGGTTGTTGCAAACTGGTGTCTCACCACTCTGTTTGACGGTGAAGGCAGCCTCAAGGACATCTACATAGCTACCACCTACGCGCTCGTTCCCCTTATACTCACAATCATCCCCGCAACTCTGCTTTCCAACGTATTCGTTGCCGCTGAGATGAACTTCGTTGATCTTATCGTCGGCGTCGGCTTCGTTTGGGCGGGTATGCTCATATTCTTCGGTATGATGGTAACTCACGACTATACTCTGTTCAAGAGTATTATCACCTCCATCGGTACCGTAGTAGGTATGGCGTTCATAATGTTCGTGGGAATCCTGTTTACCACTCTTCTTGGTAAGCTTATCAACTTTATCACCAACATCTTCGTTGAAATATCTTACAGGTTATAAACCGGAAAGGAGGAATTAAAGATATGAAACATATTAGAAAAATTTCGTTGCTCATGTTAATTGTCTTTGTAATCAGTACTCTTTGTACTTATTCCATCTTGCCGGTATATGCCGCTGAAGAAGACAATAGTACCGATTCCGCCGCAACCGATACCACGACCGACTCCTCTACCGAGGGCGGCGAGGGCGAAGGCGATGCGGAAGTAGAAGATAACGTTTCTTACGAAGTTAAGGTAAAGCGTTATCTCTCGAACGTATACAACACTCCCGATGAAAAGATAGCTGATAAAAATATGGTAGAGAAGATCTCCAACGATCAGTTCACTCTCTACGTAAACTCTATGACCGGTGAGGTTGCTATAAAGAACAAGGTTACCGGACAGTATCTTTTCTCCAACCCCTACGATCTGGCAAGCAACGCAGGTTCTTCCGCTACCAAGCAGAACCTTCTCTCCCAGATCATCGTCCAGTTTGACGATAACGGCTCCACCAAGACCTTCTACAGCTTCGTGGAAGCAGCTCTGAGAAATCAGATCACCGTTAAGAACATCAAAAACGGTATCCGTGTAGAGTACTCCATCGGTCGTGAGGAAGGCCGTGCGCTGGTTCCGCGTATGATCTCCGCCGAGAGATTCGAGGCGATCTTCCTCAACCCCTTTACCGAGCTCAAGAAAGCCCGCGAGGAAGCTTTCGACAACGATAAAGAGCAGTACGAGAACGACAGTATTTGGTTTGACTGCGACCGTTTCCTTAACTTCTTCGTAAAGAAGGATAAGGACGACCCCAGCCTCAGTAAACGTGCGGTCAAAGAGATGATCGCAAAATACCCGATAGTTAACAAAATGGCTATCTACGCTACCTCCGAGGATATTCAGGACAAAGAGCTGACCATGCTCGAGGGCTACATCAGAAAGTACGCTCCCGCATACTCCTACGAGGACCTTGACACCGACCACGCGATCACCAACTACGTTGGTATGGATAAGGCTCCGGCGCTCTTTAGAATGGCGCTTGAGTACACCCTTGACGAGTCCGGCGTAACTGTTCGTCTCCCTGCAAAGGGTCTCCGTTACGACGCGACCAACTACACTCTCAAGTCTATCTCCGTTCTTCCTTACATGGGCGCAGGTAACTATGAGAACGAGGGCTATACCTTCCTTCCCGACGGTTCGGGCGCACTGTTCCGCTTTGAGGACTTTGCAGGCCAGTCTGTCAAGATAACAAGTAAGATGTACGGTCAGGACTACGGTTACTACACCATTGGTGAGCAGCACCGTGAGATCATGCGTCTTCCCGTATTCGGCGTAGCCGAGACCGTTGATAAAGACTACGAGGTTGAGATCAGCCCCGAGGTTACCAACGAAAAGGGTACCGTTATAGAGGAAGCAGTTTACGAGACCAGAAACTTCTCTGAGAACCGCGGCTTCTTCGCTATAATCGAAGCCGGCGACGCTATCGCAGAGCTCACCACCGAGCACGGCGGTGGTCTCCACAACTACTGTACCGCATACACCTCCTTCAACCCCCGTCCTTCCGACTCCTACGACATCGGTGACATCGTTTCCAATGCGGCAAGTGCTGAGTGGAACGTAACCTCCGACCGTAAGTACGTTGGCGACATCAAGATCAAGTATCTGATGCTCACCGGCAAAGAGGACACTGCAAAAGCAAACCTTTACGAGAATACCTACGTAGGTATGGCTAACGCATACAGCGACTACCTTGTTAAGAACGAGTTCCTTACTCCTATTACCGAGGAAGAAGCAGGCGAGAATATTCCGATCTACATTGAGACATTCGGTACTCTCGAAACCACCGAGCGTTTCCTTTCCGTTCCCGTAACCGTTAAGAAAGCGCTTACCACCTTTGATAACATCAAGACCATGTACGACGAGCTGTCCGAGGCTGGCGTTAATAACATCAACTTCAAGCTCACCGGTTTTGCTAACGGCGGTATGTATGCCAACGGTCCTACCCAGGTTAAGTGGGAAAGTGCCGCAGGCGGCGCATCCGGCTTCAAGGATCTTACCGAGTACGCAGCAGAGAAGGGCTTCGGCGTATATCCCGAGTTCAACTTCTCAGACGTTCTTTCTACCAAGAACTTCTCTAAGGATTACCTCGCTAAGACCATCAACGGACGTTATAACTCTAAGGCTGTTTACGACTCCGCACTCCAGATGTTCATGCCTTACGGCGGTCTGGTAGTTTCTGCGGCGTCCTACGACGAGATCTACGCTAAGTTCAACAAATCGTACTCCAAGTACGACTGGAACAGCGTATCTGTATCCACTCTTACTTCCGACCTGTCTACCGACTTTGACGAGGATGATCCTTACAACCGCGAGGATGCAAAGACCTTCACCGTTCAGATGCTCGATCAGATCAGCAAAGATTACGCTAACGTAATGGCTGAGGGCGGTAACGTCTACGGCGTCAAGTACGTTGACCACCTTCTCAACGTGCCGATAGACTCCTCCCGTTACACTCTCTCCAGTGACACCGTTCCGTTCATCGGTATGGTATATCACGGTTACGT
This sequence comes from uncultured Lachnospiraceae bacterium, assembly GCA_964525525.1. Classification (GTDB taxonomy): domain Bacteria; phylum Bacillota; class Clostridia; order Oscillospirales; family CAG-272; genus RGIG2161. The sequence goes on from CAZGHD010000008.1 coordinate 18,872, forward strand.
TAACATCGCAGGTACTCCCATCAATATGGCGGGTGACTACGATTACCTCCTTCTCAAGACTATTGAGAACGGCGCTAACCTCTACTTCACTCTTTCCTACGATAATACTCAGATACTCAAAGAGTACTTTGACTTCAGCCAGTACTACTCCGTACGTTACGAGATTTGGTTTGAGGATCTTGTAGAAACCTATAAAGAGCTCAACTCTCATATGGGTACTCTCCAGACCGAGACCATCGTAGACCACGAGTTCCTTATCGGTGAACGCGTTGCGGACGCTGATGAGATCGAAGCAGATGCAGCAGCAAAAGAAGCTCTTGAAGCAGCTATCGAGGCGGCTCTTGCAGATTACGAAGAAAAGCTTGAAAAGGCTATCAACTTCGCAAAGCGCAAGGGTACCTACACCGATAACTTTGAAGAGAACTTCAAGAAGAAGAACTATCCTCTTGATGAGGAAGGTAACCTTATCGTTGAAGAAGATGATGCTGAATACAAGGCTTATCTTGAGGCATTTAATAAGTACAACGACGCTACCGAGTCTGAAGAAGGCGAGGAAGTTGAGGATACCTACAACTATACTAAATACACCAGTGATGACGGTAGTATCGTTCGCGTAACCTACTCGAACGGCACCAGCTTCATCCTTAACTACAATAACTTCGTAGTAACCGTTGACGTGGACGGCGAGACTCTCACCATCCCCGCATACGGCTACGTAGTAAAGTAAAGGAGGTACAGACAGATGAATGCACAGAAAACAGTTGCAGCGGCAAAGCCTAAGCGTCGCCGTAAATCCTCTCTTGAGGCCCGTAAAGCAAGAGCAGGTTGGTTCTTCGTACTTCCCTTCGTTCTCGGCTTTATATTCGTATATCTGCCGATAATCGTAAACTCTATCACATATTCATTCGCGACAATCAAAATCAATCCCGGTGGGGGTGGCTTCACCCTCACCATGGTGGGATTTCAAAACTACAGCGATGCGCTGTTTAAAGATCCCTCATACGTTCAGACCCTTATTTCCGGTATCCAGCAGATGGTATTCGACATCCCCGCGATCGTAATATTCTCTCTGTTCATGGCAGTTCTGCTTAACCAGAAGATGTTCGGTCGTGCGGCGTTCCGTGCTATCTTCTTCGTGCCCGTTATCCTGTCCACCGGTATTATGGATACCATCGCGGCATCCAGCGTTACCAAGCACATGGAGTCTGCAGGTATGAACGACGGTTCAAACGACGAGACCGTTGCACAGATAGTATCCTCCGTTGATATAAAAAAGCTGTTTGACAGCATGGCGATAGGCGGAGAGCTTGCAACCTACGTTTCAACCCTTGTAAACCACATTTACGATATAGTAAACCGTTCCGGTGTTCAGATGCTTATCTTCCTTGCGGCTCTCCAGGGTATCTCCCCTGCGATCTATGAGTCCTGCTCTATCGACGGTGCTTCCGCTTGGGAAACCTTCTGGAAGATCACTATCCCGATGATAAGCCCGATGATCCTGGTTAACGCGGTCTACACGGTTATCGACGCGTTTACAGACAGTAGCAATACCGTAATGACGTATATCGATTCGATCTATAACGGTTCACAGAACGGCCGAGTTCTCTCGTCTGCGATGTCCTGGATGTACTTCCTGATCGTTATAGTAATAATCGGACTGGTTGCGGCGCTGCTTTCCGCATTCGTGTTCTACCAGAGAAGAGACTAAGGAAGGAGGAAGAATTAAAATGGATGCACCTAAGATCACAAAAGAAACTAAAAATAAGAACAGAGTTGATTTCGAGCGTACCTCGCTTCTTGAGCGTCTCCGCCTGAAATTCGTTTCCCTGTTCTTCCTCAAGACGGTAGTCTTCTACATCTTCCGCCTTGTACTTCTCATAGGTATCTCTTACATCATTCTTTTCCCGTTCCTTTCAAAGATCATGGCTTCCTTTATGAGCCCGCAGGACTTTGTTGACGTAACGGTTAAGATGATCCCGAGAAACCCCACCTTGAACAACTACTGGCAGATAATCGTTGAGAACAACTATCTCGGCGCTCTGCTCAACACGTCCTTGCTTTCACTCCTTTGAGCGGTGGTGCAGACCTTTATCTGCTGCGTTATCGGATACGGACTTTCCAAGTTCAAGTTCAAGGGTAATAACCTTGTATTCCTTCTGGTTATCTTCACGATGGTCGTTCCTCACGGTACGCTTTACCTCTCCATGTATATGCAGTTCAGATATTTTGACCTGTCTCCCATTCCCGTGGGCCCCGGTATATTTGAACTTCTTCAGATGGCAGGTATCATCGAGAAGCTGCCTAACCTCACCAACTCATTCTGGCCTCTGTTCGTGCTTTCACTTACCGGCCTTGCGTTCAAGAACGGTCTTTACATCTTCATGATGAGAAACTTCTTCAAGGGCGTACCGGATGAGCTTGAGGAATCCGCGTATATCGACGGTAGCGGCGTTTTCCGCACCTTCCTTCAGATCATACTTCCTCTGTCTGTCCCGATGATGATAACGGTATTCCTGTTCGCATTCTCGTGGCAGTGGACCGATAGCTTCTATCATGGAATGTTCTTCACCTCTACTTCGACTACCGGTATGGTATTTATGCCCGACATCGTAGACGTGCCGATCACTCTTGAGGCTCTCCCCGGAAGTACCAACCTTTATACCGAGGCGGTTACGAATACCTGTGGTATTCTTATCATCCTGCCCCTGGTCGTTCTGTTCCTGTTCTGCCAGAAGTATCTGGTACAGGGTATCGAGCGTTCCGGTATCGTTGGTTAATATATGTATCAAAAATCGGCAGAGGTTTCCTCTGCCGATTTTTATAATAATGCAGGTTAAGGAAGATGGATAAAGAAAAAGAATTGCCGAAGAGAAAACACCCTCGGCTCGAAAATTATGACTACAGCTCTGCGGGAACATATTTTATAACGATATGTACCGCAAAAAGACACAATTATTTTTGGGATGATAATGTAGGGGCGACCATTGGTCGTCCGCAAGACATGAAGTTATCTCCATACGGAAAAATTGTGGATGAAGCTATAAATAATATATCAATTATTTATCCGTCCGTCTCGGTAGAAGAATACGTGATAATGCCCGATCATATTCATATGTTATTGTTTATACATGCAGATGAGCACGGACGACCAATGGTCGCCCCTACAGTGTCACGGTTGGTACAACAGATGAAAGGTTATATTACCAAACGGATAGGTATTTCAATTTGGCAAAAGCTGTTCTATGACCACATTATCCGCAACCGTCAAGACTACGAAGAACACGTAAAATACATCTCCGAAAACCCCCTCCGCTGGCATTACGACGAATTGTATTCGGAAAAATAGCAACACAAAAGGAACCGCCTCATACGGTTCCTTTTTACGTGCTTTATATTCGGTGGTTTGCTCTGCGAACAAGCGTTTCAGATTGACAAAATCACGCGAATGTGATATTATTATATTGAGAATTTATGCTTACTCGGTAACTACGCCTTTTTTGAGTATAATATTAGCATAGAGAGCAGATTCGCCGCTCATAACAACGGCGTAAGCCTCTTTTGCTCTCTCGTAGAAGGCAAAACGCTCGATGCCCTCAAGCTTTGCGTCGGTGTACGGCTTGACTATCTCGCTGTACTCGTCAAGAATGGGAGTGGGAACGGTGTCGCCCGGAACCTTTTCCATAACGTAGAGGGGCTGTGCGTAGACGTCAAGCGGGAAGATCTCGAGAATAGCCTTGAGCAGCTCGATAGTGCCGTGACCGTCTGCGCGGACGCAGCGCTGACCGACTCTCTCGCCGGGGAAGTTACCGTCACCGAGAACGATCTCGTCACCGTGACCCATCTCGGCAAGGATTTTAAGCAGTTCGGGGGAAATTATCTTAGGAATACCTTTGAGCATTTTTAAGTACCTCGTTTCGTAAAATATACTATAATTAGATTATATATGCAAACGCGCGTTATGTCAAGCGGCGCGCGGAAGAAAGGATAAAAAAATGGCAGGATACAGACGCGGAAGAATAAACGATGCGGTAAAAGAGGAGCTTTCCTCTATACTCCGTGAGATCAAGGATCCGAGAATAGTGGAGAATTTCGTCACCATCACGGCGGCGGACGTTGCTCCGGATATGAAAAACGCGAGGATATATTTTTCAAGCCTCGCTGACGACAACCTCGCAGATGAGGGCAAGCTCTCCCCCGAGAATAAGGAGATTTTGAAGGGACTTAACAGCGCGGCGGGATTTATGCGCCGTGAGCTTGCGCGCAGACTCAATCTCCGCGCAACTCCCGAGCTTTCGTTCCAGTACGACGAATCGATGAAGCACGGTGCGAAGATCAATACCATTCTCAACAACATTGAGCGCGAGAGCAAAAAGGAAAATACCGAGAATGAAGAAGTTTGATTTCAGAGAGCTCTGCTCGGAGATAGAAAATCTCGGCGGAAAATCTGTCGCGATCTTTATCCACGAGCGCGCGGACGGAGACGCTCTCGGATCTGCGATAGGTCTGTGTGAGATAGTTTGCGCGCTCGGCGGAAGCGCGAAGATCTGCTCGCCTGACGGGATCCCCGAGAGGCTTGATTTTCTCCAGTGCGAGATAGGCGAGCCGCAGGACGGAGACGCGTTCGTGTCGGTTGATCTGCCGTCGCGCGAGCAGTTTGGCAGGTATGTGGAGTACGCCGACAGGGTAACTCTCAAGATCGACCACCACGCAAACGGCGAGGACTACGCCGACGCTTACGTTGACTCTGCAGCCGCGGCGGCGGGGGAGATAATTTACGCCGTTTCGAGCGAGCTTGTCTCGCGCGGGGTTCTGGCAGAGCTTCCGCTCCGCTTTTACGAGGCGCTTTACGCCGCGATAAGCTCGGATACCGGTTGCTTTAAGTTTTCAAACGTGACGCAGGAAACCCACCGCCGCGCGGGAGAGCTGATCTCTCGCGGGATAGATGCGGCAGAAATAAACCGCCGGCTTTTTGACAGCCACACAATGGGCGAGATCAATGCGGCGAAGCTCGCGTATTCGGCTCTCCGTACCTATTCTGACGGCAAGATCGCGGTGATTTCTTTCACCTCGGAGATGCAGCGCGAGAGCGGAGTTTCCGAGCGCGATCTCGGCTCGGTTATCGACATTCCGCGCGGGATCAAAGGTGTTTTGGTCGCGGCGGTACTGAAACAGAGAGCGGGGGACGATGGAATTTTCCGCGTGTCCTTGCGTTCAAACGTGGATTTTGACGTGTCTGCCGTTGCCGCAGAGTTTGGCGGAGGTGGTCACAAGCGCGCAGCGGGAGCGTCTCTCAAGGCTGACAGCGCCGAGGAGGCAGAAAAAATCATAGTGTCCGCGATAGAAGCGGCATTTACAGGGCAGGGAATCGTATGATTGATAGCACGAGAAAAAAAGAAAACGGCGGCGTTCTGCTTATAGATAAGCCTGCGGGAATTACCTCGCACGACGTCGTTAATCGAATAAGACGGATATACAACACCAAGAGAGTAGGCCACACCGGTACGCTTGATCCTATGGCGACCGGCCTTTTGGTGGTACTGATCGGCCGCGCGGCAAAGGCGGCGGAATATCTTTTTACAGACGATAAAAAATACGAGGCGGGAATGCTTCTCGGCATTACCACCGACACCGAGGACTCTACCGGCAAGATACTCACCGAGACCGATAATATCCCGGACAAAAAGAAGGTGCTTGCGGTCTGCCGTAAATTCGTCGGCGAGATCGACCAGGTTCCGCCGATGTATTCCGCAATCAAGGTGGACGGAAAAAAACTGTACGACATAGCGCGCGAGGGCGGTGAAGTCGAGCGCCAGGCGCGCAAGGTGACGGTTTTCTCACTCAAAGCGAAGGACTTGAGCGACTGCCAATACGCACTTACCGCGCACGTTTCAAAGGGAACGTACATACGCACGCTTTGCGCGGACATAGGGGCGAAGCTCGGATGCGGCGCGGTGATGAACGCGCTCAGGCGCACTGCGAGCGGCGCGTTTACTCTGACCGGCGCGTACACTCTTGACGAGATCGAAAATATGGACGAGAACAGGCTGTACGACGTGCTTATTCCGACTGAAAAGCTGTTTTCCGACTGTCCTGCGGCGATCTTATCCGAGTTTTACGAGCGTCTTTGCCGCAACGGCGTGGAAATATATCAAAAGAAGATAGAGACCCACTTCCCGGTGGGAATGAAGGTGCGTATCCGAGGCAAAAACGGATTTTTTGCGCTCGGAGAGGTGCGCGATTACCCAAGCGGTACCGCCATAAAGGCTATCAAAAATTTTGACGTGGAGTGATCTTTCGTGTTCTGTGAAAACGAGCGTAACGGAGTAAAGTTTTTTACGTCCGACAAAATATCCGCGCGGCACGGATTTTCCACCCGCGTGGGCGGGGTGAGCACGCTCCCGCATACAAGGTCGCTTAACCTCGGGTATCACCGAGGGGACGACAAAACGACGGTGCTGAAGAATCTGCGCCTGTTTTCGGGCGCGATTGATATGCCGCTCGAGGCGTTCGTATCTGTCACGCAGATACACTCGCGCGAGGTGAGAATCGTTGGCGAGGACGAGCGCGGCGCGGGGATATTTTACCGCGCGGATTTTGAGTGCGACGGGTACGTCACACGCGAGCCGAACGTCGCTCTGTGCGTGAAGATTGCCGACTGCGTGCCGATACTTTTCTCTGACGCGGAGGCGGGAGTCATCGGAGCCGTTCACGCAGGCTGGCGGGGCACGGCGGCGGGAATTGCCGCGGAATGTGTCGAAAAAATGTGCTCTCTCGGGGCTGACCGACAGCGAATTACGGCGGCGATAGGGCCGAGCATCTGCGGCGAGTGCTACGAGGTAGACGAGCCGTTTTACGAGCAGTTTCATGATATGGCAGGCTGTGAGATCACCGAGAAATTCGTGCTCCCTGACCGAGAAAAATCCGGCAAATACAAGGTCGACTTAAAGGCGGTAAACAGAGAAATGCTCCTTATGGCAGGTATGCGAGAGGAAAATATCGACGTGACCGACCTTTGCACCGCTTGCAGAGAGGATCTATTTTACTCCCACAGGAAAAGCGGCGGCGAGAGAGGCTCGCTTTGCGCCGCGATAATGCTGTGAAAATCGGTGTAAAAAATCGAGAAAAATACTTTGCACACGAATGTGTTCAAGAAATGTTTATATATTTGTGGTATCATTATCGTAGCTTTATTTTTAGTAATCAATTTTAAGGAAAGGACCGCATTTTTGCGGTGAAAATTCTTATAAGATGATAAAGATCGAAAATCTGGTGAAGCGATACGGCGCAAACTACGCGCTTGACGACATAAGCTTCACGGTAAACGAAGGAGAAATAGTCGGCTTCCTCGGCCCTAACGGCGCAGGTAAATCCACGACTATGAACATCCTTACGGGGTATCTTTCCTCCACGTCGGGCAGCGTCTCGATCAACGGAATAGACATCCTTGAAAACCCAAAAGAGGCAAAATCTCTGATAGGATTTTTGCCCGAACAGCCCCCTCTTTACCTTGATATGACGGTAGAGGAGTATCTCAACTTCGTGTATAACCTCAAGGGCTGTAAGCTCAACAGATACAAGCATCTTCGCGAGATCTGTGAGGTTGTCAAGATAACAGACGTGTACAAGCGCGTTATCCGCAACCTGTCAAAAGGTTACCGCCAGCGCGTAGGTATCGCGCAGGCTCTTGTCGGCAATCCCAGGATCATCATCTTCGACGAGCCTACGGTAGGTCTCGACCCCAAGCAGATAATCGAGATCAGAAACCTTATCCGTACACTCGGACGCGACCACACGGTCATTCTCTCCACCCACATCCTCCCCGAGGTGCAGGCGGTGTGCGACCGTATCGTTATCATCAACAACGGTAAGATCATAGCGGACGAAAAGACCGAGGAGATCACCCGCGCGGTACAGAACAACCGCCGTTTCAACGTCAAGATCTGCGGTCCGAAAAAGGAAGTTCTCGCTATGCTCAAGTCAAAGACGGGTATTCTCTACGCCGAGGAGCTTGCTGAGCGCGACTCTGACGCGACTACCTACATGATAGAGAGCGAGCCCGGCGTTGACATCAGAAAGAATCTGTTCTACACCCTCGCCGAGCGCGGCTGGCCGATGATCGGCCTTGAGGCAGTCGGCATGAATCTTGAGGATATTTTCATATCTATCGTCGATTCGGGTAACAGCGTTGATAACAGACGCAAAAAGAACAGACAGGCGCGCGCAGAAAAGCCCGCCGAAGAGACTGTAAATGAAGGAGGAGAAGAATAATGGGTGCTATTTTCCGCCGTGAGATGCGCGCGTATTTCACCACTCCGATAGGATACGTCTTTATGGCGATATTCCTTCTTATCTCCTCGTCTATATTCTGCCTGTGCACCATTCAGCAGGGTGAGGGCAGTAATATCGCGATGTACTTTACCGTACTGATATTCTTCTTTATCATCCTCGTTCCTATTCTTACGATGAAAACCTTCTCGGAGGAACGCAAGACCAGAACCGAACAGCTCCTTATGACCTCTCCCGTGTCTATTGCGGGTATGGTCGCGGCAAAATATTTTGCGGCTATGACTATGTACGTTCTTACTCTGCTCGTTTCCTCTCTTAACTTCTATACTATCTTCAAGTTTGCGGCGGATAACGCGGACCCCAATATCGCGTCCATCGTCGGCAATCACATAGCACTTATCCTTGTCGGCAGTGTATTTATTGCCATTGGTATATTCGTTTCTTCCCTTACCGAAAATCAGCTTGCGGCGGCTATAATCACCGTTGCCGCGATTCTTGGCTTGCTGGTTGCAGGATTTTTGGCTGATCTTATCCCCTTTTACCCGATTCGTGCGGCTGTAAAGTGGGTTTCCATTTTCACAAGATTTTCTTATTTCACCTACGGTATATTCGATTACAGCGCGATAGTTTACTACGTTTCGATGACGTTCCTTTTCCTGTTCCTTACCGCGCGCATTTTCGATCGCCGCCGTTGGAATTAATATGGAGGTGCTTAAAATATGAATACTTCTATTCTTCGTAATAAGCGTCTCCGTCACGGCTCACTTTCACTCGTGTTTACCGCGATAGTGATAGTGCTTGTGGTCATCATCAACGTTATTGCGTCCTCCCTGTACGACAAGTACCGCCCGAGCGGAGATATGACCGATAACGAGCTTTACAGCATTTCGGATACCACGAAAGAGCTTCTCGCGGATATTACCGCGCCTGTAAAGATAATCTTCTGCGCCGACCCCGACAGACTTGACGAGGGTAACACCTATCTGCGTTACATTCACCAGTCGGCGCTTGAGTATCAGGCTACATTTGATTTTATCACGGTTGAGTACCGCGACATCTATACCAACCCGACCTCAATGGACAAGTATAAGACCTCCGAGGGTACTACTATCAACCAGTCCTCGATAGTGGTTGAAAGCGGTACAGAGTACCGTCTGTTCGCTCCCGCGGCGTTCTTTAAGGTGTCCGAGGAGACAGGCTATCCCTTCGCATTTGACGGAGAGATGAAATTCACCTCCGCTATCCTTCAGCTTACCGCGTCGGATATGCCGATAGCTTACTTTACCAACACTCACGGTGAAACGGTAGACGCAGCAGACGCGACAGAGCACAGCGCGCTCTGGACTATTCTTGAGAACGCCGGCTTTGAGGTACAGCTCCTTGACCTTACCACCGATGAAATATCTCCCGACGCGCGCGTTATCGTTATCAACAACCCGAGATACGACTTCAGCGGACGCGAGGAGACAGGCGGCGAGGGCAGTGAGATCCAGAAGCTGGACGATTTCCTTTCAAACTACGGTTCTCTGCTGGTTTTCCGCGATCCGGTAGGATATGACGAGCTTCCCAACCTTGACGAGTATCTCGAGGAGTGGGGCGTTAAGTTTGGCACCTCCACCGTCCGTGACCCCGCGCACTCGATAGGCCTTTCCCTTGGCGGCGCGGTCATCAGCGGATTCGGTATAGTTGCCGAGTATCCCGAGTCAGGACTTGGCTCGTCGGTAGTTTCGGCTATCCGCGACCTTGATGCATCCCCCAAGACCATAGTTCCTATGGCATCTCCCATTTATATGATGGATATTCTTGACACGAGTAAGGACATTTCTCCCGTTCTCACTACCTATGATGGCGCAACCCTTGTAGAGGGTGGCGAGGTAGTTGAGGAGAGCGGCAAATACAATCTGATGACTCTGTCCCGCTACACCAGAGTTAAGGACAACACCGAGTTCTATTCCTACGTTCTTGCCTGCGCGTCCCCTTACTACGCGACAAGCAATTTCCTTGAGTCGTCAAGCTACGCAAACGAGGACGTTATTTACAGCGCACTCCGCGCAATGGGTAAAGAGAAAGTCCCCGCAGATATTGACTTCAAGGTACTTGCAAGTGAAGCTCTTGACATCACCGAAGCCGAGCAGACGCAGTGGACATGGATTCTTATCCTGACCCTGCCCGTTGTCATTACCGCGCTTGGCACAGTCGTATTCGTTAGGAGAAGACACTCATAATGAAAAAACAAAAGATTCTTATGATGGTACTTGCCGCAGTTGCGGCAGTGCTGATACTGCTGTGGTTTTTCGTGATCGAGCCGTATATAATCAACGCTCCCGCCGAGTTTGTTGAAATGGGCGATTACGAAATGGCAGAAAACACCGACGGCACGGTAGTTTTGCGCCGCGGTGAGGAGACCGTTACTCTCGGTCCCGGCGAATACGTCGCCGAGTGGAGCGACGGCACAAAAACTCTCGTCTCGGACGGCAAAATTCAGGATATTCTCGAGGGCGAGATAATAGACGGCAACCGCGTTCTGCTTTTCCCGCACACCGAGCGCGCGGATATGCAGTCGGTTGAGATATACAATTCCCACGGTAAATACACCGTTTGCAGAAACGCCGAGGATTCCTTCGTTTTAAACGGCTTTGAGGAGGTCGAGATCGACCCCACCGCGCTTTCCTCTGTCGTAGTTGGCGGCGGATACGCGCTGACTATGGAGCGTATAGCCGATCACGCAGAGGATCTTTCCGAGTACGGACTTGACGAAAGCCAGGATCCCGCTTGGTACAAGATGACCAACAGAGACGGCGAGTCGTGGAAGATATATATCGGCAAAAAGCTGGTGTCGGGTGCGGCGTATTACGTTCGTCCCGAGGGCAAAGACAGCGTTTACGCGATCTCAAATTCGCTGATCGACGCTCTGCTTCTCTCAAAAGAGACGATAGTTTCAAAGCAGATCACCAGCACCGTTTCTTCTACCCAGATAGCTAATATCTCTAACTTCGCGATCTCCCGCGACGGCGAGAAGTACGTCGCTATCAAGATGATAAGCGAGGAGGAGCGCGACGAGCTGGGTCTGACGATGGTTTATCAAATGACCACTCCCGCGGGCTACAACGTAAACAGCTCGACCTACACCGAGGCACTTGAGAATTTCGTCGAATTTACCGCGAGCGAGATAGTTGCGGTGGGTATCACCGACTCAAGGCTTGAAAAATACGGTCTCGCGGACAAACCCTACACGGTATACTTTGAGATAAACGGGGAAGAAAACCTGCTCCTCGTCAGCGAAAAGACCGCAGAGGGTACCTATTACGTCGCATCGCTCACTAAAGATATAATCGCCGTTTTTGCGGCGGAGGAATTTGACTTCCTTGAGCTTGACCTTATCCACTGGGTTGACCAGTCCATCTTTATGGTAAACATCAACGAGGTCGGAACTATCAAGATCGAGAGTGACAGAATAAACGAGACCTTCACCCTCGAAGGCGAGGGACAGGAGCTTGTCGTTACCACAAGCGGCGGCATCAAGCCGGACGTTTCAAACTTCAGACAGTTCTATAAGACACTCCTTGGCTCGAATATCCAGGGATACAGCGAGCTGAGCGAGGATCAGATCGCCGAGTTTGAAAAGGGCGAGCCCGAGCTTACCTTTACCTATATTACCCGCGCGGGCAGAACGACCGAGTTTAAATTCTATACGATAAGTGAGAGAAAGTGCATCTGCATCATCAACGGAGAGGGCGGAGAGTTCCACTTCCTGTATACTCACGTAAATAAGATCAGCTCGGACTGCATCAAGGTAATTAACGGCGAAACGGTAGACTCCGAGGACAGATCGTAAATATTTAAAAAAGAGCCAACTTTTGTTTGGCTCTTTTTTGTATGTAGCGAATGTTTAGAGTTACGTCAAACCTCGTAGGGCGGGGGCGGAATGAACGATTTACCGCCTAAACAAAATCTATAAGTTGAAAAAAACACCCAACGGGATGCGCTGATCGAGCTGATTGATATTGCGCCGACGCTGTGTGAGTTGGCAGGTATCGAGCAGCCTCGGTCATTCCAGGGGCGATCCTGATTATCTTAGCGTGCAGGCGCGCCTTCTGGCACTGCTCGCCGACCGAATGGCGCAAACGGTAGATCCTCTTCCGGAGCGCAGAGCTTTTTGGTAAGATTGTATTTTAAAATCCCTCCGCAAAAGCTTGTTGTTTTTAACGGAGAATTTAAAGGGGGATTGGGCAAAGCCCAACTGTTTTGTAACACAAAAGCGAAACTTGCAATAAAACAGCAAAAAAATAATGATTTTTCTGCCAGTAAAAAGCACCGCAGACTCATTTTTGAATCTGCGGTGCTTTCCTTTGTTTTAGTGAAGTATTTTGCTGAAAGCAAAATGTGAAGTTATGGCTATCGCCATAGTGAAGTTTTGCCCCTGCAAAGTGAAGTTAAGTTTGCTCACTACACC
>CAZGHD010000009.1:0-3164 GCA_964525525.1 uncultured Lachnospiraceae bacterium
CTCTCGATCAGTTCAAGATGGAGGCTGCAAGCGAAGTTGGCGTAACTCTCAACCAGGGCTACAACGGCGACCTCACCTCTAAGCAGGCAGGTTCCATCGGCGGTCAGATGGTTAAGAAGATGGTACAGAAGTACGAGAACGATATTAAAAACAGCAAATAAGCTCTGATCCTTTCTATTTTACCCTTTGAGCATTGTATCAATTCGGATATAAATGGAGGTATCGCGCAATATAAATTGCGCGATACCTCTTTTGCATATTGACAAAGTGCCGATTATGGAATATAATAAATATATAATTCTTCGGGGCAAGGTGAGATTCCTGACCGGCAGTTAAAGTCTGCGACCCGCGAAATGCGGCTGAACGGGTGTAATTCCCGTACCGACGGTAAAGTCCGGATGATAGAAGAAGTATGCTTTATCGGTATATTTATGCCCCGAGATAATACACTATTATCTCGGGGCATCTTTTTTCATCTCAACTCGCGCTCTGAACTTTGAAAGGGTTTCAAAATGAACACAAAAACAAAAAAGAAGACCGAATTTCTGGTCAAGGTAGCAATGCTCGGCGCTGTGGCAACAGTGCTTATGCTTATCGAATTTCCCCTTTCCTTTATCGCACCGCCGTTTTACGAGCTTGATTTCAGCGAAGTGCCTGTGCTTATCGGAACTTTTGCTATGGGACCGCTGGCAGGCGTTATCATAGAACTAATAAAAGTTCTGCTTAATCTCGTAATAAACGGCACCATCACCGCAGGCGTGGGAGAACTCGCTAACTTTGTGGTAGGCTGTTCCTTTATAATTCCCGCCGGAATTATTTACAAACACAAAAAGACCAAAGTAAACGCGCTCATCGGACTCATCGTCGGAACGCTTACAATGGCAGTTATATCTCTGCCCGTAAACGCTTATATTATGATACCCGCCTACGTTATGCTTGCGGGATTCGAACAGGAAATGATAATCGGCATGGGCAGTGCCATATTCCCGTTTATAGACAATATACTCAAGTTAGCGCTTTGCTGCGCCGTTCCGTTCAACCTCATAAAAGGCGTAGTCATCTCTGCCGTTACCTTTATTCTGTATAAACCGATACATCCGTTGCTCAAGAAAATATCTTTCTAATCTTTTGAATTCAAACTTGGATCAGCTATTATTTTTGACCTGATCCAAGTTTTTTTCAAAATCCGCCAACCTTCTCGAAAATTCCCGCACTATATTGTCAAAGGTGCCTTTGGAGTGATAAAATGGAAAAGCTAAAAGCGGACAAAATAATAACAGAATATCTTGAAAAGATCTACGGCTTTGCGATAAAGAAATCCTTTTCATATGATGAAGCGGAGGAAATATCTGCCGAGATAGTCAAAGAGGTATACGTATCTCTGTTGAGTTCAGATAATATCGTCAATCTTGACGGCTATATCTGGCGGATAAGCGAGCATACCTACTCAAAATACGTATCGCACAAAAAGAAGCACGAGGGTATCTCTATCGACAATGCAGGTATCCCGTTTAATCTTTCTTACGACCAGGATTTTTCCGTCTTGGAAGATTCGGAAGAATTTTTGCGTCTGAGACGGGAGATCGCATATCTGACGAAAAAGCGCCGTGAAATAGTTTACTCCTTTTATTACCAAAACAAATCAATTTCCTGCATCTCGAGATCAATGGGCATACCCGAAGGTACTGTAAAATGGCACTTAAACAAAGCAAAAAAAGAATTAAAGGAGAAACTTGATATGGAAAGAAAAATAGGTAAACTCGGTCTTAATCCGCTTGAAAAAGTGAGTTTCGGTCATAACGGATGTACGGGTTCAAACAGTGGTCCCGAGTTTTATCTCGGGGACAAAATAAATCTCAACATCGTTTACAGCGTGTATTACACACCGAGAACAAAAGAAGAAATCGCGGAGGAGCTTGGTCTTACCCTCGTGTTTATTGAAGATAAGATAGAGTTTCTTGAAGAAAACGATTTTCTCGTGCGTCTGCCAGGTGACAAATTCACAACCTACGTAAAATTTGATCCCCCTACCTATTCGCTTGAACTGCAGGATAAAGTGCTGAAGAAACAGCTTGAGATCGCAGAAAAGATAGCAAAAAATTATGCACCTCTGGTAAAAGAGGCGATAAAAGACGTGACCGATATATACATCCCCGGCGGTAACAGAGAACTTCTTGAAGCGGCCGCCATAGTCTATGGAAGTTGCGACAAAATAGCGTCATCACCGTTGGATCTGTCTAAATACCGTATAAAAACTACCGCTGGCGGTAAATTTATCGCACACGTATCAATGGACTCACATCCGTCAGACCCGGAATATAAGTCCGACCTTTCCCTTCCGCCCTACTGGAGTTGCGGAGCTATGACCCGAGGCTCCGATAAATATCCGGGTGTATTTTCCTGGTCGATAGACTCAAGATTTTCCTCCCGCGAGGGAACTTGGCAAAACAATCTTCTCGAAGACTATGAATACCTTTACGAATACGTAACAGGTGCTATCACCGATACCCCCGCAAACGCAGAAAAGATCTCACGTTTGAGAGAAAGAAAATTCATTACCGACTCAGGCGACGTAAATATCATGATAGTAAAGGGGAATCATAACGATTTCTTTGAAAAGATCCCCGATGTCTGCGATGATATTCAAAAGGAAGCCGCAGACAGCGCGCTTGAATATGCAATGCTTGAGGCTAAAAACTATCCCCCGCAGATGCAGGAGCTGATAGCAGCAAGACATTGCACTCTGCTCGGCAACACGGTTACGCTGATGGTACTTGACGTTCTCTACGGTAACGGTACTTTTAGGGAACTGACCGAAAATGAAAAGGTAAGTGCCAACCTCATAATGTTCTCTGATACACTTCCAACAAAATAATATAGAAAAAGCCTTCTCCTGTAGGAGAAGGTGGCAGGCGCAAGCCTGACGGATGAGGAACAAAACCGCTAAAAGCACGCCCCATCCGTCACCTTACGGTGACACCGGAATACCGCTTTGCGGTATTCTTAGAACAACGCAAAGCGTTGTCCATTCCCGCCGCTGGGGAAAGCTTTTAATTTTCCTACTAATTAAATTCAAATGTGTTCGCTTTAGGCAAACAAAAATGGGGCAATAGCCCCATTTTTAATTTGAATTTGAGTGCGTGATAATTTGAACTTTAACTAAC
>CAZGHD010000009.1:3174-15310 GCA_964525525.1 uncultured Lachnospiraceae bacterium
AAATTATAGTTCACGCTATTCCTCATCGTTTTCCCAGTTATGGAAGACGTTTGCAACGTCGTCGTTATCGTCAAGGTGCTCAAGAAGGAGATTCATATTCTTGATGTCGTCCTCAGACTCAAGAGTAACGTAGCTTGACGGAACTTTTTCAACCTCAGAGGATTCGATCTTATAACCCTTACCCTCAAGTGCTTCCTTTACCGCGTAAATATCGGACGGCTCGGTAGCGATCTCGTAAAATTCCTCATCAGCCTCAAAGTCGGTAGCGCCTGCTTCAAGTGCATCTTCCATCAGTTTTTCCTCGTCGGCATCCTCACGGAGGATGATGATAGTACCCTGCTCGGAGAACATATAAGACACACAACCCGGCTGACCGAGATTTCCGCCGTACTTATCAAAGAAGTGGCGAACGTCGCCGCCGGTACGGTTACGGTTGTCGGTAGTAGCCTCAACTATAACTGCAACGCCTGCGGGGCCGTAGCCCTCGTATACGATCTCCTCATAGTTTTCTGCGTCACCGCCGCTTGCCTTTTTGATTATACGGTCAATGTTATCGTTGGGAACGTTGTTGCTCTTTGCCTTTGCAATAAGGTCGCGGAGCTTGGTGTTAGAAACCGGGTCAGCACCGCCGTCACGAACTGCGATAGCGATCTCCTTACCGATCTTTGTGAAGACTTTCGCTCTCTGGGCGTCGGTCTTCTCCTTTTTGTGCATTATATTTTTCCATTTGCTATGGCCTGACATAAAAACCTCTCCATTTATGTAATTTAAATTTTTTCAGTTTTAGACATACAAACAAGATCGAATGCATTACCGAGTACGATCTTGGTCGCGCGGGTGAGTTTAACTCTGAACGCCTTCTGCGCTTCATCCTCTGCGGTGAGAATTCTGCATCCGTGATACATACGGTTGAACGCGGAGCAAACCTCAAGAATATATCTTACGATAATCGACGGCTCGTACTCGTCAAGCGCCGATTTTACCTTTACGGGGAACTCGGACAGAGTCTTGATAAGATCAGCCTCCTCGGGAGCGGTGATACCGCCTGCCTCGGAAAGCTCGCCTGCCTTTTCAAGTATGCTTGAAGCGCGCGCGTATGTGTACTGCGCGTAAGGACCGCTGTTACCCTCAAAGCTAAGCGCATCCTCGAGGATAAAGTTGACGTCGTGATTTCTGGTATTCATAAGATAGTGGAACACTATCGCGCCGACACCGATCTGCTCTGCGACCTTTTCCTTGTTCGGAAGGTCGGGATTCTTTTCATCCATTATCGCGCTTACCTTTTCTATCGCGAGTGCAAACAGATCCTTGAGAAGGATTACGTTACCTGTACGGGTAGCGAGCTTCGCACCGTTGATGCTTACGGTACCGTAGGGAATGTGGATAAGCTGATCTACCCAGTCGTATCCCATAAGCTCCATAACCTTGAACCACTGCGCGAAGTGCAGGCTCTGACCGGCGGACGTAACGTAGATACACTTATCAAAATTGAAATTATTCTTTCTGTAAACCGCCGCGGAAATATCACGGGACGGATAGAGAGACGCGCCGTCCTTTTTAAGGATCAGGCAGGGGGGCATATTGTACTCGGACAGATCGACGATGGATGCACCGTCGTCAAGCTTGAGAAGATTTTTCTCTCTCATAATTTCGATCTGAGCCGCCATCTTGTCCGAGAAGAAGCTCTCGCCCATATAGTGATCAAACGTGATACCGAGCTGATCGTATGTTATTTTGTATTCCTTCAAACTGATGTCAAGGAACCACTTCCAAAGCTCAAGATTTTCGGGATCGTGATCCTCAAGCTTTTTGAACTCCGCTCTCGCCTCGTCGTTAAGAGACGGATCCTTTTCAGCTTCCTCATGGAATTTTACGTAAAGCTCAACAAGACCGTCGCATCCCTTTTCCTCAACGATCTCCTTGTTGCCCCAACGCTTGAAAGCGACTATCTGCTTACCGTTCTGCGTACCCCAGTCGCCGAGGTGGTTGATACCGATGCACTTGTAGCCCGCAAACTCATGAAGACGTCTGAGGCAGTGACCGATAACGGTAGTGCCGAGGTGGCCGATGTGGAACGGCTTTGAGGTGTTAGGCGAAGAATAGTCAAGCACTGCGGTCTTGCCCTCGCCTATATCAAGTGAGCCGTAACGTGCGTCTGCTTTGATTATCTCGTCAACGATCTCGGGAAGATACGCCGAGTCAACGTACATATTAAGGTATCCGCCGACAGACTCTATTTTGGAAATATGAGCGATCTCAAGACCCTCGGCGAGATCAGAGGCGATCTGCTGGGGAGAGCGGCGAAGCACTCGGCTGAGCTTAAAGCAAGGGAGTGCGAAGTCGCCCATCGCGGGATCGGGCGGAGTTTCGAGCATATCAGACACGGCATCCACGTCAAGACCGTGCTCTGTATTATATGTATCCAGCTTTTCGAGTAAAGCCAAAGCCAGAGATGATTTGAGTTTCTGCATAAAAACACTTCCTTATTAGAACATAATTACCCAAGTATACATTATATTATACTACATTAATTATTCTTTATCAAGCGAATTTAACATTTTAACTCAAGAAAAATTTAATTTTCTTGACCTTGTGCCAAAATAATGGTAAAATAACTGCGGGGGTGAGGAAAATGACAGAAATATATATTCCCGAAAAGGTAAAATATCTGCTTGATACGCTTGAGTCGGCAGGACACGAGGCGTATATCGTAGGCGGATGCGTGCGCGACAGAATACTCGGCAAAGTTCCAAACGATTACGATATAACCACGTCTGCCAAGCCGAACGAAGTCACAGAGGTATTTTCTTCTCACACCGTCATCCCTACGGGAGAAAAGCACGGTACCGTTACCGTGCTGATCGAAAATGAGCCGTATGAAATAACTACCTACCGCACCGAGGGTGCATACAGCGACAAGCGCCGCCCGGACAGCGTTTCTTTTTCCACGTCGATTGACGACGATCTCTCCCGCCGCGACCTGACTGTCAACGCGATAGCATACAGTCCGACGCACGGCTTCCGAGACCCATTCAACGGTATCGGAGATATACAAAAAAAGACTATCCGCGCAGTGGGGGATCCCGAAAAGCGCTTTGACGAAGACGCTCTCAGAATTTTGCGTGCCGTGAGATTTTCCTCCACGCTCGGGTTCGAGATAGAAGAAGCTACCGAACGCGCGCTGTACGCAAAAAAATCGGGGTTTG
Source organism: uncultured Lachnospiraceae bacterium (assembly GCA_964525525.1). Lineage (GTDB taxonomy): Bacteria > Bacillota > Clostridia > Oscillospirales > CAG-272 > RGIG2161. The sequence goes on from CAZGHD010000009.1 coordinate 6,381, forward strand.
GTGCTATCTCGGCAGAAAGGATATATATCGAGATCAAAAAACTGCTCTGCGGTGACGGTACGGGCAAGGTACTGCTCAAATACGTCGGCATAATCGGCGAGGTGATCCCCGAGCTTCTCCCGATGGAAGGATTTGATCAGCACAACAAATATCACTGCTACGACGTGCTCACTCACACTGCAAAAGTAGTTGACGGAGTGCCCGCGATAGAGCATCTGCGACTTGCCGCGTTGTTTCACGACGTCGGAAAACCCGCTTGTTTTTTTGAAGATGAATTCGGCGGTCATTTTCACGGTCACGAAAAGTTAGGCGCGGAAATGACGCACGACGTTATGTGCCGTCTGAAATCGGACAAAGCAACCCGCGAGAAAGTCACCGACCTCGTTTTGCACCACGGATTGGTACTGCAAAAGGACGAGGCATTTATAAAACGGTGTCTCAACCGTTTCGGCAAAGAAACGTTCCGCGACCTTATCACACTTTCGATCTCGGATAATTCCGCGCTCAGTGAGCTTTGCGCCGACCGTCCGAAAAACATCCGTGATATAGCGGAGATGACCGAAAAGATAATCGAAAATCAGCCATGTCTATCCCTGTCAGAGCTCTCACTAAAAGGCGGCGACCTGATCGCGCTCGGAGTTCCCGCAGGACCGCGTGTAGGTGAGATACTGAAGCATCTGCTCTCACTCGTAATAAACGGAGACTGCGAAAACTCGCGCGATTCGCTGATACGCGAGGCAAAACGGCTGATTTAAGAAAACCACTCCTCAAATATCTCAAGGATTCTGAACTTTATTTTGTATCGCGGTTTATCGTTTTGCGTAATTATTCTGTACTGCTCCTCAGTAAATCCGACTTCTATCAACGCGTCCTCGTTTTCCGAGGCCGCGTTTTCTTTTTTGGTCGCCGCACCGAGGCACAGCGGCGGGAATACCACGCACCACCAATTCTTCCCCTCTGCCGCCCCAATCTCCACCTTGAGCGACATATACTTGCCGGACGGCATCGTCAGTTCTTCGTATGACTTTTCGGGATAGTATTCTTCTCCGATGGAAAGAGTAACGCCGTAGTCATATCCCTCGTCACGGATTTTTTGCTCCGCAGCCGCTTTAAGCACGGGAAATTCCGCCGTCAGAACGCCCTCCGCCGTCTCTCTGTCAGAGATACCTGCCAGTTTTCCGCCCAAAGTCTCAAGCACAGTGTCTCTGACCTTGAGTTTGAGCTCCTGATCTTCCCCACTGTCCGAATTTGCGAGCACGTGAAGGCGGATCACCTTGTCGTAAAGCTCCTCCTCGCCCGAAACGGGCAGAAATGCGGTAAATACCGTGCTGACTAAAATAAGTACCGAAAAAGTAATTATAAAAACGGTTGACTTTTGGTTTTTCATGTAACTTCTCACTTTCTTTAGTTCCATGACCGAATTGTCAACCGTTTTTATATAAATTATTCAGTAAATAAAAAATTATCCTTTGACTATGTCAAAGATCTCGTCCGCGTGGTAAACGATATAGTCCGCGTCCTCTGCTCTGAGAGCTTCTGCATCGCGGAATCCCCACGCAACGCCGATAGAAGTCATACCCGCGTTTTTAGCGGTGATAACGTCAACCTCCGAGTCACCGACGTACAGCGTATCAGCTCTCGTACCGCCGCAAGATTCCATCGCGGAGAGTATTCCGCTCGGGTCGGGCTTCGCCTTTACCGTCTCACTCTCCCCGACAGCAAGAGAAAGCATTCCCGGGAATTTCTTTTCTGCAAGCACCTTGACCGCACTGTCCGGCTTATTTGAAATTACCGCACACTTAACGCCGGTCTCGCCGAGATTTTTGAGGAGCTCGATCATGCCCGGATACGGCTCGGTCTTAACATCCGAATGTTCAGCGTAATAAGGGATATAAAACGCCTTCATTTCTTTCAGCATATCTGAGCCGACCGCCTCGCCGGACGCGCAGGCAAGCAGATATTCCGCACCGTGTCCGAGAGAACGGCGCACGGTATCTGCGTCAACCTCCGGCTTATTCCATTTACGAAGAGTTACGTTCACCGCGTCGGTGAGATCGGCGAGGGTATCAAGCAGAGTACCGTCAAGATCAAAAAGTACAACTTTATATTTCATTTTATCTCCATTTGTTAAAATCGGGCATACCGCCACGGTATGCCCGATTTTCGTTTTTTCAGTAGAAATTACTCAGCGTCCTCGGTAACGTACTTGCTTGCCTCGGGATTGTCGCTGGAGTATGCGATAGCATCGTCAGCCTCTTCAACTGCTGCAGGAGCTTCCTCTACTGCGGGCTCCATAAGAGCGCGGATAGAAAGGTTAACCTTGCAACGCTCCTGATCGATAGAGGTGATCTTTGCTTCAACGGTAGCGCCGATCTCAAGAACTTCGCCGGGATTACCGATCTTGTGGTCGGTGATCTGGGAAATGTGGATAAGACCGTCAACGCCGGGAACTACTTCAGCAAATGCGCCGAAGGGAGTAAAGCTTACAACTTTAACTTCAGCTACGTCGCCTTCCTGATACTTCTGGTTGAAGATGAACCACGGGTTGTCCTCGTCTTTCTTGTAACCGAGAGAGATTCTCTTGCGCTCAACGTCGATAGCTTTAACGAAAACGGTGATCTTGTCGCCAACCTTAACGACCTCGGAAGGATTCTTGATACGCTTCCAAGAAAGCTCGGTGTTATGTACCATACCGTCAACGCCGCCAATATCAACGAACGCGCCGTAAGAAGTAAGGCTCTTAACTACGCCGTCGTAGTTCTTGCCCTCTTCGATCTCAGCCCAGATCTTCTCTTCAGCCGCACGTCTCTCTTCGCGGAGAACAACGCGGATAGAAGCGTAAGCACGGCGGCGCTCTTCTTTGATCTCAATGATCTTAACGCGCTGGGTGGTGCCTACGAGAGTCTGAAGATCGGTACCTTCCTTAGTGCCGGTGTGAGATGCGGGGATAAATACGTTGTTGGAGAAGATGGAGATGATAACGCCGCCGCGAACAGCCTCAGAGATTCTACCCTCGAGGATCTCGCCGGAGTTATAAGCCTCAACGATCTTGTCCCAGTTCTTGTGAGAGTCAATGCGCTTTTTGGAGAGCGCTGCGATACCCTCAACGTCGCTTACACGGATAACGAACGCTTCGATCTCGTCGCCGATTTTGAACATATCAGCGAGCTTCGCGTTCGGGTCGTCAGTGATCTGATCAAATGCAATAGTTCCGGTAACCTTGGTGCCAAGGTCAAGCTGAACTTCATTCGGGGTTATACCAATAACCGTGCCGACAACCGTATCTCCTGTATTTAAAGTTTTGAGTGATGACTCGAGCAGCTCTTCAAAGTTTTCCATTTTGATTTCGCTCATTTTTTTCCTAACCTCCTGTATAATGCGGTCCGGGGTCGATGCTCCGGCCGCTATCCCTACCCGTGAATCGGGCGGAATTACTAAATCATTAAGCTCACCCGCGTTTTGCACGAGGTAAGCGGTGCCGCATCTTTTGCGGCTGATGTCGTACAGCTTTGCGGTATTGGAGCTTGACCTACCTCCTATCACGACCATAACGTCGTGAGAAGATGCCATTTCTTCCACCTCAAGCTGTCTTTTTTCAGTAACACTACATATTGTATCAAAAATCATCGCATTTGTATATACTTTTTCGATATTTTTTTGAGTTTTTTTCCATTCGGACAATTTTTGTGTGGTTTGCGCGGCTAAAATCACCTTTTTTGGAGATTTTTCCCGATATTTTTTTTGAGAGATCAGAGTCTCGAGTTCGTCTGCCGAGTCAAAAACAAGAAAATCTCCCAAAATATGACTTACTATTCCCTCGACCTCGGGATGCTCCTTTGCGCCGAGCAGGAAGAACGGTGTATCATTATCTGAATGCTCGTCCGCTATATTGTGTATTTTTTTTACGAACGGGCAGGTGCAGTCTATAACTTCAAGAGCATCGTATTTCCTCTCAAGAGAGCGCAGCATATCCTCTTTGCTTTTCACGATACCGTGAGTGCGTATTATGACCTTGCATTTATCTCCGCTCGATAGCGCCGTTTCAAGCTCGGAAAAATCGTCTCCCTCGAGAGTGACAACGCCTCTCTCGGACAGTTCACGGTTATAGTCAGCATTATGAATAAGCTCGCCTACCGTAAATACCTTGACGTCACCGCGGCTTGAGTCAAGCAGGCTCGCGAGAGTATCGGTCGCACGCTTCACGCCAAAGCAAAACCCCGCGTTTTTCGCAACGTCTACCGTCATTTAAGCATTCCCCTTCGGCTCAAGCTCGAGAATTTTGTCAAAAATATATTCCGCGGCTCTTTTGTATTCTGCGGAGTTACCTGCCTCAAACGCAAGCTCCTCCACCGGAATGGGAGCGCCGACGAACACTTCTTTTTTTCCAAACAACCGCATTTTGTAATTTTTGGTTTTTATAAACACCGGCAGTACCGTCGCACCCGATCTGTACGCCATCATGCCGATGCCGTTTTTGACCTCGGTTCCCTTCGGGTGCACGCCTTTGTGTCTGTGTCCCTGCGGGAATATTCCGATAAGCTCGCCTTCTTCAAGCAGTGAAATAGTCTTTTTTATTGCGGCAACGTCGCCTCTTCCGCGATCTACCGAGTACGCGCCGAGATTGCGGATAAGAGCACTCAAGAGCGGTATCTTAAAAAGCTCCGCCTTTGCAAGAAATCTTATCTGCCGCTTCAGTGCTATTCCGAGCACGATAACGTCAAGGAAGGACGTATGGTTTGACGCGGCTATCACACCGCCCGATAACGGCTCATTTTCCGCTCCGTGAACGGTTATCCGCAGGATCTTTTGCAAAAATCCCGCGATATTCTTTTTTGCCCACTTATATATATTCATTCGGTTTGATCCTTTATGAAAGCGTAATTTTATTTTTCTCCGAGCTTTGCGGAAATTATCTCAAGAGCCGCCAAAACGGTCTCTTCCGCGTTAAGCTCCGAGTTGTCCAGCAGTATCGCATCCTCTGCGGCTACAGCGGGAGCGACCTCTCTCGTGCTGTCGTTTTTGTCGCGCACGATCATCTCGGAAAGTACGTCCTCGTAGGTCGTACTGATACCCTTTTCGCAGAGCTCTGCGTATCTGCGTTTTGCTCTTGCCTCGTTTGATGCTGTAAGGAATATCTTCACGTCCGCATCCGGCAGTATTACAGTGCCGATGTCGCGCCCGTCCATTACCACGCTGTTTTTTGCGGCAATATCTCTTTGGGTGCTGAGAAGAAAAGTTCTGACCGCGGGAATAGCCGAAACCGCCGATGCATACATAGACATCTCGGGCGTACGTATCTTGTCCCCTACGTCATCTCCGCAAAGAATTACCTTCTGCACTCCGTCAGCGTAAACGAGTTCAAGATTTATTTCGGGAAGCAGAGCCTCCACCGCCGACGCATCGTCCGGTTTTACCTCTTTGCGTCTTACGTAAAGACCTATCGTACGGTAAAGCGCGCCGGTATCTACGTATACTATTCCGAGTCTTTTGGCTATCGCCTTTGCGAGATAGCTTTTACCCGCTCCGCTCGGTCCGTCTATTGCGATTTTCATTTTGAAAATTCCTTTCTTTATTCGGCCGCCGCTCTTCCCGCGAGATACCCCGTCAAGAAAGCAATGCCGAGATTAAATCCGCCCGTATAGGCATCGCAGTCGATTATCTCACCCGCAAAATACAACCCGGGAATGAGCTTTGACTCCATCGTTTTCGGGTCTATTTCCTTTACTTTCACGCCGCCCGCGGTGATTATCGCTTCTTTTATCGGGCGCGTGCCGCTGATCTTTACTTCAAGATTTTTTATCGACTCAAGAAGCGACCTGCGCTCCTCTTTTGATACTGAATTTACCTTTTTTCTCGGGTCTATTCCGCTTATCTTTATCATCGGCGCGATCATCTTCTGCGGAAGAAGATCGTCAAGTGCGTTTATAAGATCTTTGTTCTGATATTTTGAAAAATCGGACAGGATCCGCGCATCAAGAGTTTTTTCGTCAAGCGCGGGCTTGAGATCGATATACGCCGTGTAAGAATGCTTGTCAAAACCAAGATGAGCAGACGCACTGAGCACCACCGGCCCGCTGATACCGAAATGGGTAAACAGCATCTCGCCAAACTCGCGAAAAACGACCTTACCGCGTTCATCCTTAACGGAAAGCTCAATGTTTTTAAGAGAAAGTCCCATCATAGACGGGCATATCTTACCCTCGCATTCAAGCGGCACAAGTGACGGTTTAAGATTAGTTATCGTATGTCCCAGCTTTTCGGCAAAGCGGTATCCGTCTCCGTCAGAGCCGGTAAGAGGATATGAAAGCCCTCCCGTTGCCACGACGACTCTGTCAAAAGAATACTCCCGCCCATCAGCGCAAACGGTAAAACCGCCGCCGTCGCAAGCAGAGAGCCCGCTCACGGGAGAACACACGATCTTCGCGCCACTGTCTTTTACGTAGCGGACGAGCGCGTCAACCACGTCCTGCGCCTTGTCCGACACAGGGAAAACCCGATTGCCCCTCTCAGTCTTGAGCGGCACGCCGATAGACTCAAAGAACTCCATAACGTCTTTAGGAGAGAACGCGTCAAGCGCGGTGTAAAGAAATCTCGGATTTCTCGGAACGTTCTCTATAAATTCCGCCGCCGTACAGTTGTTTATTACGTTACATCTGCCCTTGCCGGTTATACGCAGCTTTCTGCCGGGACGGCTGTTTTTTTCAAACACGGTAACGTCAGCACCAAGGCCCGCCGCGCATCCCGCCGCAAGCATACCTGCGGCACCCGCGCCGATTACCGCCACACGCACGCTATTTTTCATCGTGTTCTTTGGCATAAACTCCATACTCATCCCACACGTCCTCGAGCTTTGAAAACGCTTTTTCTACGTAATCCTGTTTTTTTCGTCCCACCGCCGCGATTATCGCATTGATTATCGAAAGCGGAGCTACAAGCGAGTCAACGAAGGACGCCATATCGCTCTTTGCAATAAGCACCGAATCCGCGCTGGACGCGATCGGGGAACGCTCGCTGTCTGTCAGCGCGATTACCTCCGCGCCCACCGCTTTCGCGTAGTCCACCGCGTTGATTATTCTTTGCGAATAGCGCGGGAAGCTGATAGCCATAACCACGTCCTTCGGTCCGAGGTGAAGAAGCTGTTCAAACATCTCGCTCGGTCCTGCGGTGTCTATCAGGCGCACGTCGTCAAATATCGTATTGAAATAAAAATACATAAACGCCGCAAGCGGAGCAGACGAACGAACGCCGACGATATAAATTCGTTTAGCCGAAACAAGCCGCTGTACCGCCAGCTTGAAATGCTCTCTGTCCACCGCGTCGATAGTGCGCTTTATTTTATCCATGTCGGAAAGCAGCACCTTGTCAAGAAGGTCGTCGTCTCCCATACGGGTGTTGGCAACCTCGATGCGCTGAACCGACGTCAATTTAGTGCGGATAAGCTCCTGAAGCGCGCGCTGAAGTCCGGGATAACCGTCGTATCCTAACTCTATCGCGAATCTTACCACAGTCGATTCAGATATATTTACCTCCGCGCCGAGCTTTGACGCGGTCATATAGGCCGCCTTGTCGTAATGCTCTGTTATATACGCGGCAATAAGCTTCTGCCCTTTTGAAAAATTAGGCATACCTGCCTGTATTCTTTTAAGCAGATCCTCGCTCATTATCTTTACACTCTCCGTTTTATTTTACGCCGATGTCTTTTCTGTAATGCATATCCTTGAAGCTGATCTTCTCAACCGCGGAGTACGCTTTCTTTATAGCCTCGTCAAGATTTTCGGCAACTGCAGTGATGCCGAGCACACGACCGCCGGAGGTAAGGAATTTACCGTCCTTGAGTTCGGTACCCGCATGGTAGATCATTACGTCGTCAGATGAATCAAACGCGTCAGTGCCGGAGATCTCATAGCCTTTTTCGTATTTTACGGGGTATCCGCCGGATGCTGCGATAACGCACACAGCCGCGTTATCCTCCCACTCGATCTCTATCTCGTCAAGCTTACCGTCAATAACCGCGTCGATTATATCAACCAGGTCGGTCTTGAGTCTCGGAAGAACTACCTGAGTTTCCGGGTCGCCGAAACGCGCGTTATACTCGATAACGTAAACCTTACCGCCGGAAAGCATAAGTCCGAAGTAAAGAACGCCGGAAAAAGGTCTGCCCTCTGCCGCCATAGCCTTAACGGTAGGCTCGAAAATCTCTTTCATGCATATCTCGGCAATCTCGGGAGTGTAGATACGGCTGGGTGAGAAAGTACCCATACCGCCGGTATTGGGGCCCATATCGTTGTCGTAAGCGCGCTTGTGATCCTGCGCCGACACCATCGGCTTAACCGTCTTACCGTCTGTAAACGCAAGCACGGAAATCTCCTGTCCGACAAGGAACTCCTCGATTACTACTCTGCCGCCAGCTTCACCGAACACGCGGTCGCACATGATGCTGTTTACCGCGTCTTTGGCTTCCTCAAAATTCTGCGCGATTATAACGCCCTTGCCGAGCGCAAGTCCCTCCGCCTTAACGACGGTGGGATATTTGTTCTGTGATTTTATGTATTCAATAGCCTTTTCGCTGTCTGTAAACACCTCGTACGCCGCGGTAGGAATACCGTATTTTTTCATAAGATCCTTTGAAAAGACCTTACTTCCCTCAATGATAGCCGCGTTAGCGCGGGGACCGAACGCGCGGATGCCCTCTGCTTCAAGTCTGTCAACCATTCCGAGAACGAGCGGATCGTCCGGCGCGACGAAAACGAGATCAATATTTTTCTCTTTTGCCGCCTTAATAACGCCGTCAATATCGGTCGCCTTTATAGGGAGGCACTCGGCTTTCTTTGCGATACCGCCGTTACCGGGAGCCGCATAAAGCTTTCCCGCGCGGGGGCTTTCAGCAAGCTTTTCGATTATAGTATGTTCGCGGCCGCCGCCGCCTACAA
>CAZGHD010000009.1:15320-31205 GCA_964525525.1 uncultured Lachnospiraceae bacterium
ACGACGCTTTTTCTCCTTATCAAATTATTTAAGAGCATACATAGATATTATATAAAAATTTGAAGCCAAAGTCAAGTAAAATGCAGGATTTCTTGCAGAATATAATTACAGTGTTGACATTTTAATGAAATTACTTTATAATACCATTTGGAAAACAATTTGCACGGAGATATTAATGAAGATCAAACTTTCCGACCACTTTACGGTCAAAAAACTGCTTCGATTTACCTTCCCGTCCATGGTCATGATGGTGTTTACATCTATTTACGGCGTGGTGGACGGTTTTTTTGTGTCTAATTTCGTCGGCAAAACGCCGTTTGCCGCGGTCAATTTCATCATGCCGTTTCTCATGATACTCGGCACACTCGGATTTATGTTCGGCACCGGCGGCAGTGCCATCGTTTCAAAAACGATGGGCGAGGGAAAAATGAAAGAAGCAAGCTCGTACTTTTCCCTGCTCGTTTACACGTCGGCAGTTCTCGGAATAGTCATATCCGCACTCGGTTTTATATTTATCCGTCCAATCGCCGCCGCGCTCGGCGCAGAGGGTCAGATGCTTGACGACTGCGTAGTATACGGCAGAATTATCCTGCTCGCCAACCCCGCGTTTATATTGCAGATGGAGTTTCAGAGCTTTTTTATAACTGCGGAAAAGCCCCAGCTCGGTCTTATCACCACGGTCATCGCGGGTGTTACCAATATGGTGCTTGATTTTCTTTTGGTCGGAGTCATTCCGCTTGGACTCGTCGGTGCAGCAGCGGCAACCGCGGTGAGCCAGCTTATCGGCGGCGTCATCCCGATAATATACTTTGCATCAAAAAACTCAAGTCTTCTGCGGCTTACCAAATGCTCGTTTAACGCGCGCGTGCTTCTCAAGACCTGCACCAACGGCTCGTCCGAGCTGATGAGCAACATTTCGATGTCGCTTGTCGGTATGCTTTACAACATACAGCTTCTCCGTTACGCGGGAGAAAACGGAGTGGCGGCGTACGGAGTTATGATGTACGTCAACATGATCTTCATCGCAATATTCATCGGATATTCCATCGGCACCGCACCCGTTATAGGCTATCACTTCGGAGCGCAGAATCACTCCGAGCTTCACGGACTTTTGAAAAAGAGTCTTAGCATAATCGGAGTTTCCGCCGTGATGATGCTTGCCTCGGCATGGGCTCTCTCCTCCCCGCTTTCCGCGCTGTTCGTCGGATACGACAAGGAGCTTTTCGAGCTTACCAAAAACGGATTTTTCATTTTCTCGTTTTCATTTTTGTTTGCGGGATTTGCCATATTCTTTTCAGGATTTTTCACCGCACTCAGCGACGGACTCACCTCCGCGGTCATCTCATTTCTCCGTACGCTCGTGTTCCAGATAGCGGCAGTCCTGCTTCTGCCGATACTGCTCGGCATTGACGGAATATGGATCTCCATCGTGGTTGCCGAGGTAATGGCAGTACTGGTCGGCATTCTGTTCCTGTTTATAAAGCGTAAAAAGTATAAATATTAAAAACACTTCTCATAAAAGCAATAACCCCCCGACAGATTTTAATGTCTGTCGGGGGCAGTTTTTGTTTCGGTTTACATATTAGACTTGTTATTTAGACAAAGTTTCAGCTAAAATCTTTTATCTCTTTCGAACTAACTCCATATGCGCCCTTCCGTCCAAAATCAAATTTTCACCAGAAAACGAAATAGTAAATGCTTGTATATTTCCGTTCTCGTGCGTGATCTCAAGCTTCTCTCCATCAAGTGTGTAAGTGAAACTTTCATTTACATCCGAAATCAGGTCGGCGTATTTCTCATCAACGATAATACTGTTTTTTCCTGTTCCGTCCTCATAAAATTCAAAGCAATAAATCACATCTGCAGTATGTTCTCCCTCGTCATCGGGCAAAGAAATACCGAGAACCGACATTTTGGTTTCAGCTTCCCAGTAACCTAAAACGGAATCATGGTCTGTTTGTTTTTGACCACAGCCTACCATAGCCAACAACATAAACAAAACGAACACAAAACAAAGTGTTTTCTTCACAACCACACCTCCGCAAGTTTACGAACTCTTTTTACATATTCAGTATATCATAAATATACAGCTTTTTCAATAGTATTTTTGTTCATATACTTAATTCAACTTATCAAGCCCAAGTTCCTCGCGTGAAAATCCGCGGGTATCGGCAAATCTGCCCTTTTCGTCTATTAGCGACACTCGCACGAATCTCGCGCCTGACGGAACGTTGAACTCACCTTCAGTCACGGTTTCACCCTGACGTGCGCGCAGGAACGCAGGTCTCTTGCCGCCGAAATAAACCAATATCTGTTCAACCTCGGAGCATTCAACACGAAGCGTCTCGCCATCAAAGGAAACGCTCTTGAACTCCGGTCCCATTGAAGAATACATCTCGCCGCGTTCCATCGCGTCTATCACCGCGCCGTATTCAAGACTTTCCGGCATTATCATAGTGAACGCGCCGAATGAATCGAAGTTCGGGTGGTCCTCCGGCCATTTATTGTGATTATCGTCCGCCGAATGACACGCCATCTTTTTGCCGGAAAGCAGTATCTTTTCATAAAGCGGAGCTGAGTATTCAAGTCTGTTTACTCTATAACTTCCGTAATTGCAGATCTCAAGGCTGAAAAGTCCTTCGTATGAAAGTACCGCCGCCTCGTCCTCCATAGACCAGTACGGGTGATTATACGCGACGATGTAGCCGTTTTCTTTGGCGGTCGCGATATATTCGTTTATGTATTCTGTGCTGTATTCGCGCGGTCTCTCTGAGCCCGCTTTTTTCAGCTCTGCCTGTTTTTCTTCGCTCATATACTTACAGTAAGGCTTATTGTAGCAGATTATAGTCTCGTTTTCCGGGTCGCGCGCAAAAAGATTCAAGTGCACCTCTTTTGCGTAAACGTTGTATGCCGCGTCAGGTGACGTTCTGATATAGCACTCGTAGCCTGTCAGCATGAGAAAATCTTTTTCTGTTAAAGAGCTGTGGCTCTTCGGAGTTTCGTGGTCGGTTATCGCAAGAATTGAGTAACCGTGATTTTTATACATTTCCTTGAGCTCTTCCGGCGTCTTTTTTCCGTCGGAATAGGTACTGTGGCAGTGTAGATTAGCTTTATACTGTTTTTTGTCAGGTGATATAAGATACATTTTCTTTTCCTTTTGAGGTAGTTATTTTAAATTACGATACCACATCCGATAGATTTTGTCAAGTAATAATTTATTTTTTCGTTTTTTTATGCTATAATATAAAAAAGCTCAAATAAAGCGAGGTCTTTACGTTATGTTTACTGTTGATAAAGAGAAGGTTATCGCGCTCAGACGAGAACTGCACGAATATCCCGAGATAGATTTTGATCTGCCGAAAACCGTTGCGCTGATAAAGCGCGAGCTTGATGAGATCGGCGTTCCGTACACCGAAAAATACGGGGACGGCAGTGTGGTCGCGTATATAAATCCCGAAAAAGAATCCTTTACTATCGCTCTGCGCGCAGACACAGACGCGCTTAAAATAACCGAAAAGACCGGGCTTGAATTTTCTTCAAAAAACGAAGGATTGATGCACGCCTGCGGTCACGACGCGCACACCGCTATTCTGCTCGGCACGGCGAGGACCCTCAAATCCCTTGAAGATAAAATAAACTGCCGTGTAAAGCTGCTGTTCCAGCCGAGCGAGGAAGGAATGAAAAGCGGCGCGAAAATGATGGTAGAAAACGGAGTTCTTGACGACGTGGACGTTATCCTCGGTCTGCACGTGGAAAACGCGCTCAAAACAGGCACTCTCGGAGTTTGCAAAGGTCCGTCGCAGGCATCAAGCCGTCATTTTCAGATAGATATTTTCGGCAAGAGCGCGCACGCCGCCCTGCCGCACACGGGTATTGACGCGCTCGCCGCCGCGGTGAGAGTGTATAACGACGTTCAGATAATGCTCTCCCGCGAGATAAATCCTTTTGAAAAATATCTCTGCTCTATCGGAAAGCTCGAGGCAGGCACCTCGCACAACGTGGTTGCCGACCACGCGATGATAAAAGGCACTATCCGCACATTCAATATGGACGTGGATAAATTTATAATCGAAAGAATAGAAAAGATCGTCAAGAACGTGACCGAAGAGATAGGCGCAACGTATAACATCCACGCACCGCTCAAATCGATCTGCCTTGATAACGATCACTACGTAGCAGACCGCCTGATCGAATCCATGAAAAAAGTAGTAGGCGAGGGAAACGTATTCGACTTCCCGCCTAAATTAAGTTCGGAAGATTTCTCCCTTTATCTGCCGCACAAACCGGGTGTGTTCTTCAGACTCGGCACGCGTAACGAGGAAAAAGGGTGTACGACCAACGCGCACAACAATGATTTTCTGATAGACGAGGACGCATTTGAATACGGTGTCCGCGCGTTCGTGCAGTTCGTGCTTGACAATATGAACGGGATATAAAAAAATAACCGATATGGAAAATTCCATATCGGTTATTTTTCATCTTATTCAACGATGTACGCTGCGAGTTCTTCAAACAGCTTATCGGTATCGTCACCGTATGCGGTAAGCTCGATGGGCTGCATGAGATCAAGGCTGAAGATACCCATGATCGACTTCGCATCGACTATATAGCGTCCGGACGAAAGGTCAATATCGTTCGGATACTTTGTTACGATGTCTACAAAATTGCGGATATCCGCAATAGCAGAAAGTTTGATGTTAACTTTTTTCATATTTTCCGGACTCCTTTCGGAATACTTAGATTATTTCTCGTCGTCAGTAACTATGTTACCTTCTTCGTCGGTAATGGTCTTTTCGATGCTGGAGTAGGTGTAAACGATAGTCCAGTCCTTCTCGCCTTCGGGCTTGAGGGTCAGCTCGGTGTTAGCAGCCTTTGCTTCAAGGTTTTTACCGTCAAGGGTACCGTCCCAGAAGTAGAGGTTCTCATCGTCTTCGGTCTCTTCAACACCGGCGATAGCGATCGGATCATAGCCGTCGTCTTCAATGGATATGTCAGCTTCCTGGCAAGCCTGGATGATAGCCATAAGAACGGTGGGCTTGGAAGACTTAACGAGAACAGCGGTATCAAGGATTACTTCTTTGTCTTCACCGACAACCTTTACGTTAACCGGAACTTCGATCTCTTCCTTAGCGCCGCAGCTGCAAGCAAGCGCAGCCATAAGCACGATAACCATAGCGAGTGCAATAAGTCTAATCTTTTTCATTTTTTTAAAACTCCTTAATTGTTATTAAAGTTTCCATAAAAAGTATACTATTTTTCCTTGTTGTTGTCAATAGGATTTCGAGATTTTCTCCCTCTCAGACGGCAGGATTTTTAATTTATCAGCACCATAGAAAGGGAAAACCAGCATCGCAGTGCCAGAAAAGCCAGATAAATATACAAAACGAGAGATGCTGTAAACACGGTTTTCGCCGCCGACAGGCAGGCACACAGAGTCAGCAACAGCATAAACACCGTCAAAAGAAAAGAGAAAAAAGGCACTGCAAAAGAGTAAAAAACGCTTATCCATATCATCTCGCAAAGTACGAGTAAAGACACGAAAACCGCCGCCCTAAAAGCACAGCTCTGCGCCGCTCTGTCCCCTACCGCCAAGAGTATTCCGAGCACAAGTCCTAACATAAAATGAATCAAGAATCTGCCGATCACCAAAAAGAACGCGGGCGGCACCGCACGCGGAAACACAAGCGTTGAATCGGTTATGTCGCAAATTCCGTGTACGGTTATAATGAGTCCCGCGATAAATATAACGGTCACCGCAAAAAGCACCACCGCTTTATTTATCGAGTTTATCTCGCACTGCACCCGGCGTTTCAGCGAACATACGCAAGAGTTTATTTTTTTAATCATAAAAGATCACCCCATAAATCATATGAGGTGATCTTTCGTTTAATTACAGTTTTGAGCGTTATTCCTCGTCTTCGTCCTCGTCGTCTTCGTTATATTCGTCGTCCTCATTATACTCGTCATCAGTATCGGGCGGCGGATAAATATCTTCCGGCTCGGTGGTATCGTCGTCATCAGGCGGCGTTATCCACGGGGGACGGACGTAGGGCGGGCGAGTCGTATCAACCGTCGTAGTGTCGTCGGTAGTATCTTCGGGAAGTCCCTGCGCGCGTCTGTTAAACGCATCAAGATCAAAGTGGACGGTACAGTACTGATTCTTCGGCACGTCAACGTCTTCCGTACGGCCGACGTATTCGTCCTCGTCAAGAGTATTCTGGAACAGCGGCTCACCCTCTCCGCCGGGAAGAACGTCGTACGCTATCTCGCGGTAGACGTACTGCGCGTCAACGACGGGAACCTCTATCGGGAAGCTGCGAAGCTCCTCTTTTATAAGACCTCTGTATTCGATATTCGAAACGTTCTGATTACAGTCGGGACCGAGAAGCATTCCGCTCGCTTTACATACCGCAACTTTAACGTGGCAGTCACACGGCTCAAGCGGGAGTGTGGACGCGGTAAAGTAGCCTGTAGCGATGGTAGTACTCGTTCCTCTCGGGTCAAGTCTGCACGCCTCTGTGGGTATTTTACCCGATGCGGTACAGAATTCAGCCGCGATAACACCGCTCGCGTTAAATTCTTTCAGCGGCGCGCCGCCGTTTTTGGCATCAGCAATAATATCTTCGTGAAGCCGGGTCATTACGGCGTCCCAAAGTCTTACGTGTGCAGAGGTAGAGATACCTGTCAATGACTTCGGGTACTCGTATCCGAGCCACACGCCGCCAACGTAATAGGGAGTAAATCCGACGAACCATCTGTCGTAGTCACTGTTGGTAGTACCTGTCTTACCCGCAACGTTTACCTGCTCGTCAAGAGTGATCGCGGTAGCAGTACCGGAAGATACTACGTTCTGCATCATCTTGGTAAGGATGAAGGTGTTCTGCTCGCTCATTACGGTAGTACCGAGTTCCTCGTTTGAGAGGATGACCTCGCCGTTACTGTCAAGAACCTTTATATAGGTATGCGACTTGCAGTATATACCGCCGTTTGCGATCATACTGTACGCAGAGGTAAGCTCTCTTACCGTTATACCGTACTCAAGCTGACCAAGTGCAAGCGCCGCAACGCCCTTGTCGGTAACGTAGCGTCCGCTTTCAAGTCTTCTGCCTTCTATCAGACTGGTACAGTTGAGCTTATTGTACACGAAATCAAAGGAACGGTCTATGGTAAGATCGCCAAGTATTCTTACCGCAACGGTGTTTACCGAGCGTCTGAGCGCATCGGCAACTGTGGTAAGTCCGCCGTATCTGTCGGGATAGTTATTCGGCCACGGATCGGGCTCGATTATTTCTTCTTCCGGCATTTCGGGATCGGGATCGACCGTGTAGTCGCCGAAGTTTACGGGAACGTCGTCGTATATAGTTGCGTAGGTAAGAATACCGTATTCAAGTCCGGGACCGTAAACCGAGATAGGCTTTATCGAAGATCCCGGCGGGCGGGTACTTTGAGTTGCGTGGTTCTGAACTCGGTTGCCGACCTTATCGCGTCCGCCGACGAGTCCGAGAATATCTCCCGTGGAGGGATCTATAACGACCATAGCCGACTCGGGCTTTATACCTGTCGTTTTGGGGAAATTGTCTTCGTTTGCGTATTCTTCCTCAAGTACTTTCTGTACTTCGGGGTCGATGGTAGAATAAATCTTCAGACCGCCGGAATAGATAAGGTTACTTGCAACCGCTCTGGTATAACCCTTTTCCTGCATCAGGTCGTTTATAACGTCCTCGATCAGGGTATCGGTATGCCATGAGTTGGTAGAAACTCCTGTATCCAAGCGCTTGTTGAGATTTATAACCAGCTCGGTATTAATAGCCTCGTCGTATTCCTCCTGAGAGATATGTCCGTAATTTAGCATATTTTTAAGGACTTCATTGCGTCTGTCAGTATTTCTCTCGGGTCTGGTATACGGATCAAACGCGGTCGGAGACTGAACTATCGCGGCAAGCGCGGCGCACTCAACCAGAGTAAGCTCGCTTACGTCCTTATTAAAATAGGTGTTCGCCGCAGTCTGAACGCCGTAACAGTTCTGAGAAAGATAGACGATATTGAGATACATCTCAATTATCTCCTCTTTACTCTTGTACTTTTCAATGTTCAGCGCGCGGACTATCTCCTGAATTTTACGCTGAATGGTAACGTCGTCGTCACCCGTAATATTCTTTATGAGCTGCTGGGTAATGGTAGACGCACCGTAAAGGCGCCCCTCCGGGAACAGGAAGTTAAGCACTGCCGAACCGGTACGGAGCCAGTCAACGCCGTCGTGCGTAAAGAATCTTCTGTCCTCTATCGAAACGAAGGCGTAGATAAGGTCTTTCGGCATCTCCTCATAATCAGCCCAAAGACTGTTTTCCGAGCCGTAAAGACGCTGATCCTCAAGCTCTATTTCCTCGCCTATTCGGTTTTCGCGGTCGGTATATTCGGTATAATAGATAGTAGTCGTTCTGTCCTTGTCTATCGCGAAAAGGGACAGATCCACCTCAGGGTCAATATAATTGTTGATATATATGATAAAGGCGGTTCCCACTATCATACCGGTAATAACGCCGACAAGAAGCACCGTTATCAGCACGTTGAAAATATAGCTGAGTACTCGGAGCGAAACCTTAGCGGCTATTCTTCCCGCGTTTTTAAACTCCGAGCCCCAATTAACGCTCTCGTCGCGTGGACGCTCGGGCTTATTTGGCGGTCTCTTTTGAGGATTTCCGCCGGGCACGCCTGCGGGAGATTTCGGCGGGGTCGGTACACCCTGCCCACCCTGCCTCGGGCGGATATTTCTGTTGTTTGGATTATCGTTCATTTAATACTCCTTCACTTAAAATAAGTAACAACGGAGATGATAAAATTCTTAGGTTATACTAAAGTATAATACATCTTTTTGAATATAATGTGAATTTGAGAAAATAATAAGGACAAGTTAAAAAATTTACAATTCTGATCGGTGGTCAAAATTATGGAAGAAAACTACGTCACCACGCGCACTCTGTCGTTTATCTCAGCAATTCTCGCACTGACCGTGATACTCAGCGTATCGACGTCCGCGTTTTACACCTGCAGTAAAATAGAGTCTCTGCAAAAAGAGGTCAAACGGATAGAAAAATACCGCGAAGAAGAAACTCCCGTAACCCGCCCCGCGATTTACCGAATAGCGGAATTCAACGGCAAAATAGCCGTATTTTACCCGAGCGGTAAGTTATGCGAAACGCTTGACGTCATAGTCGCGCACCTGCCGGAAAAGGACAGAGAGTTACTCTCCTCAGGCTTTAACGTATACTCAATGGCAGAGTTTGCTTCGGTTATTGAAGACTACACGGGATAAGTTACACGTTCGTCTTACTCGTCATCAGGCGATTCGCTAACAACCGGCAGTATATCAGTCTTTTCCTTTTGATAAGTAATGCAGGCATAACCGTAGATAAATCCGACGAGCAGGATGAACACGCCAAGCAGAATGGGTGCCGCAGAAACACCGAAAACGTATTTTACCGTCTCCGCCTCGGCGGAAAAGGTCTTTATCATAGTGTAGTTGAGGAAGCGGTAAACAACGCTCACAAGCACCTCGGCACATATGACGGTAATTCCGATAAAGTTTACGGTATCCGCGTTTCTCACGTCAAGCGGACCGTTCTTTTTAAGCCCCTTTGCGAGCTTCGCAAGAAATGACGCCACCGCCGCGACCTCAAGGCACACGAATGCGCCGAGAAGCGCAAATGAATATATGACAGCCTTGATGTCCCCAAGAGTTACAGTATCCGCAGGCACGGAGAATTTGACTCCGCCGCCCACCGTTATTCCGTATTCGACGATCGCATCCCCGTCACGTACAGCGTTCATATACGGCGGCAGGAGCATCTCCTCCGGCGGTACGTTTACGAAAAACACTATCGGAATAATTATTATCATGAGTACTGCTACAAGCGCGGCGACCGCCGCAACGGCAGTAAATATCGGTGAGCCGATATGCATAAAAATCTTTATACTGCGGTAACTTGCGCGTGCTTTTTCTTTTACGTCCTTCATTTTTATACCTCCTGAGTTTTATTTAAGAATAACGTTGTCTGCGCCGAGAAGCTCCTTTAACTCATTTATGAGAAACGGAGTCGCATCGGCAGAGAGTCCGGTCATATTATAGTATTTCTTTTCCTGTTCGCTGTAAAAGCACACTGGCATCTCGCCCGAGAATATTCCTATCAGATTTTCCGCTTTCGCGCACAGTCTGTGCTCGATTGACGGAACTCTCAAAAACAGTTTTTTAGGTTTTTGCTCGGGAGGTTTTTGTGCAGACGGAGTTTTTGCACTACGATCGGTTACTCTGTATTCTTTGTTATCTTTCAGCGGAAAAACAGTATTGACCAGGAGCTTCGCATCTTCTTCAGCATCACGCAGAGAAACAGTTCCGTCAATACACAGGACAAAATCCTGCATAAGAAGCTCGGTATACTTTTCAAGCACCTTCGGGAACACGATTGCTTCAATCGATGCGCTCCTATCCTCAACGGTAACGAAAGCCATCGGATCGCCGTTTTTGGTGTTTTTATTGGTGCGGGATGTCACCGCTCCGGCGATTCTCACGAACTGCTTGTCCTTGTATTTGATAGGATTTCCGCTCTCGTCCTTTGCGAGTATATCGGCAATATTTTCAAAGGAAAGGTCGGCGAGGTGATTTGAATAATCGTCCAAAATATTACCCGAGAAATACATGCCTGCGCTTTCCTTTTCAAGCGCTAACTTTTCTCTTGCGGAAAACTCGGGAATATTCGGATATTCAAACCCGGATGTCGGAATAACGTCCGAGCCGTCAGATTTCCTCATCGAAAACATATCAAGCTGACCCGCCAGCTCGGCGCGGCCGTGATTGGCTCTGTCTATTATCTTTTCAAATGATGCAAGCAAACGGCTTCTGAAAACGCCGAGCCCGTCAAACGCGCCGCATTTTATCAGCGCCTCTACCTGGCGTTTGTTCGTGTCCTTGTCCTTCATTCGCTGGATAAAGTCCTCAAACGAGATAAATCTGCCGTTTTCACGCTCGTTTATGATGTTTTCAAGGTACAGTCTGCCTACGTTTTTGATAGCGAGAAGTCCGTATCTGATGTTTCCGTCAACTACGGTAAAGTTCATACCGCTTTCGTTTATATCCGGCGGAAGAACGCTGATGTGCCGCCTGTTACATTCCGCAACGTATTCCGCAATCTTTGCGGGATTGTCAAGCACCGAGGTCAGCAGAGCGGCGATATATTCTTTAGGATAATGCGCGCTCAGGTACGCCGTACGATATGATATAACCGCGTACGCCGCCGCGTGGCTCTTGTTGAATGCGTATTTCGCAAAACTGCGCATCTCGTCAAATAACGCCTCTGCGGTAGCGCGGTCAACCCCGCGCGCCTCTGCGCCCTCAATAAAGGTAACCTGCTCTTTTTCAAGCTCCTCGGTCTTCTTTTTTGACATCGCGCGGCGCACTATATCCGCGCGTCCGAACGAATATCCCGCAATCTCGCGGAATATCTGCATTACCTGTTCCTGATACACGATACAGCCGTAAGTGACCTTGAGTATCTTTTCAAGCGCGGGATGCGCGTAGGATATTTTGCTCTTGTCGTGACGGCACTCTATATATCTCGGAATTGAATCCATCGGCCCCGGACGGTACAGCGCAATCGCCGCGATTATATCGTCAAGAGATTCGGGACATAGATTCATCAGCATCTGGCGAATGCCGGTTGATTCAAGCTGGAACACGCCGTCGGTGTGACCGTTTGATATCAAACTATACGTTTGAGCATCATCTAACGGCACTTTAGTTATATCAAAATTCGGATCTGTTTTTCTGATTTCTCTTTCCGCGTCAGAAATTATTGTAAGATACCGCAGGGCAAGGAAATCAAACTTGAGAAGTCCGAGCTTTGCAACCGTATCCATATCAAACTGCGTTACGGCAGTGTCGCCGTTTACCGCAAGCGGAAGATAGTCGGTCAGCGGTTTGTCTGTGATTACAACTCCCGCCGCGTGGGTAGACGCGTGACGCGGCATTCCCTCTATTGCAGACGCTACGTCTATCAGTCGGCGCACCTCGGGGTCGCTCTCGTAAATATCCCGCATCGCCCTGCTCTTTTTAGCCTCGGCTATGGTGATGCCCATTTCCTGCGGGATCAGCTTTGCCACAACGTCTACGTCCGCGTACGGCATACCGAGCGCGCGTCCGACGTCTCTTACCGCGGCACGCGCCGCCATTGTTCCGAAGGTTATTATCTGGCAAACGTGATCGTCGCCGTACCTCTCGCCGACGTACTTTATGACCTCGTCGCGGCGGTTATAGCAAAAGTCAATATCAATATCAGGCATGCTCACTCTTTCGGGATTCAAAAATCTCTCGAAAAGCAGGTCGAATTTTATTGAATCCACGTCGGTGATCGAAAGCAGAAAAGCCACAAGGCTTCCCGCGCCCGAACCTCGTCCGGGGCCGACCGGGATATTACGGCTTTTAGCGTAATTTACAAAATCCCATACCACGAGGAAATACTCGGAATATCCCATCTTATCAATAACGCCGAGCTCGTAATCAAGGCGTTCGGTATATTCCTCTCTCGGGTGCTCTCCGGTATAAACTATGCTTCCGTTCTGTTCTCTTTTTCTAAGCCCCTCAAGAGCCAGCGCCCGGAGATACTCTCCCGCGGGCATTCCGTTTTCGGGTTTATAGCTCGGAAGATATATTTTATCAAAATCAAAGTCGAAGTTACACATATCCGAAATCTTCACGGTATTATCGAGAGCTTCGGGATATTTTCCGAACAGTTCACGCATCTCATCGGTGCTCTTATAGTAAAACTCATCGGTCTCAAATCCGATAGGTCTTCCGTCAGAGATAACGTTGTTCGTCTGTATACACATGAGGATAGCCTGCGTGTCGGCATCCGATTTTTTTATATAATGCGCGTCGTTTGTGGCGACGAGTCCTATATCCAATTTTTGCGACATTTCAAGGAGCGCCGCGCACACGGTCTTTTGCTCCTCAATGCCGTGATCCTGCAGTTCAAGATAAAAATTATCACGCCCGAAAATCCGTTTCATTTCAAGCGCATATTCTTCCGCGCCTGCGTAATCCCCCGCCGAAATCGCCCTCGGGATATATCCCGCAAGGCAGGCAGAAAGAGCTATAAGTCCCTCGCTGTGCGAGCGCAGAAGATCAAGGTCTATCCTCGGTTTTGAATAAAATCCCTCGGTAAAACCTTTTGATACCATATAAATAAGGTTTTTGTACCCCGTCTCGTTTTTGCAAAGCAGAACGAGATGGTAGCTCTGTGAATCCCGCTCGTGAGTTTTATCAAACCTTGAGCGCGCGGCAACGTATACCTCGCATCCGATTATCGGCTTGATCCCCTCCTCACGGCAGGCACGGTAAAAGGCGACCGCGCCGTACATAACGCCGTGATCTGTTAGGGCAACGGCGTCGTGTCCCGCTGCCTTTGCGGCGCGCGGAATATCTGCTATTCGGCAAGCACCGTCAAGCAGGCTGTATTCACTGTGCAGATGAAGATGCACGAAATCTCCCATTACGGTGCCTCCTTTCAGTTTTCCTCTTTTTCGTTTTCTTTTTTTGCGACTTCGTCGGCATACTCGGTTATTTTGCCGAGTCTGTGGTTAAGTCCGGACTTTGAAACCGGGGGGTTAGTAAGTCTTGAAAGCTCGATCAGAGTAAGCTCGGGGTGAGCGAGCCTCAGTTTTGCCGTCTCAATAAGGTCTGACGACAGGCGGGAAAGCATTCCGCTTTCCTCCAGACGTTTGATCGCCTCTATCTGCTTTCCCGCGTTTGACACCGCACGTTTGAGATTCGCCGCGGAGCAGTTTGAGTATCTGTTTGCATCGTTTCGCAACTGTTTTTCTATCTTCGCGTTCATTATGTCAAACGCCGCGCGGTTAGAGCCGAGCAGAGCCATAATATCCTCTATCGCGCCGCTCTCTTTATAATAGACGACAAACTTTCCGCGTCGGTGGAATTTTTTCGCTCCCTGCACGTGTTCGTCTATTTTTTGGAGGAAATCCGCCGCTTCCTCCTCTTTGTCAAAGGAAAATTCAAGAAAATATCCGCCGGACGGCGAAGAAATACGTCCGTGCGCCAAAAATACTCCCTTAAAATACGCGGCAATGCATCCCGGGCACTTTTCTTTTAGCCCGTCAGAGTCAATATCAAAGGTAAAATCCGCGGTCAGCTGCACGGTTTTGCCCTGCGCTTCTTCGAGAGAGACGCGCTCTTTTCCGTATCCCGTTTCGGTAACCGAACGAATAAAGGCAGAGACGTCCCCCGGGTCAGAAAAACGAAGCGCGCGCTTGCCGCCGTCGCATAACGGCGCAGTTTTCCAGATGCCGTACGCTGCCGCCCTTCGGCAGCACTGACCCTTCGGCACCACTTGTGCAAGCTCTTGTTTTATCTCACCTGAAAAGGACATCTCCGCCCTCCCTTTTTTATCAAGCTCGGGGAATATGCCTGATCTCACATTCAAGGCATACCCCGAATTTTTCATAAACGGTCGTTTTAATTATCTCAATCAGCTCGAGCACGTCGCGGCTCGTTGCCTCCCCGCGGTTTATAATAAATCCCGAGTGCTTTTCAGAGACCTCCGCGTCTCCGACTCGCGTGCCTTTAAGTCCCGCATCCTGTATCAGCTTTGCGGCAAAATATCCCGGCGGACGCTTGAAAACGCTTCCCGCGCTCGGATATTCAAGCGGCTGTTTTTCGCGCCGCGCGCGCATATTCTCGTCGCATTTCTGCTTAATTTCTTCTCGGTCGCACAGCACGAGCTCAAGCACCGCGCCAAGCACGACAAGCTCGGGCTTTTCAAGATAAATACTCTCTCTGTACCCGTAGACGTGCTCGCTTGACGGGATAATTATTCTCTCGCCGGTGGCAGGATCGTAGTATTCGCTTGATACAAGCACATCAGACATCTGTCCGCCGTACGCGCCTGCGTTCATCGTAACGGCACCGCCGACGCATCCCGGAATTCCGTATGCGAACTCAAGTCCCGAAAGTCCGAGTCCCTGCGCGCGAAGCGAGAGTGCGGTCATCGGCACTCCGCAGTCTGCGGTTATAACATTTCCGTCCACAGACGTGTCTCTCATTCCATTAGTCACTATCACCGCGCCCGAGAAGCCTGCATCGTCAAACAGCATATTGCTTCCGTTACCGATGATAAGATACGGAACGCCGCAGTCTATTGCCGCAGAGACGGACAAGACAAGCTCGTCTCTTGTCTGCGGTCTTACGACTATATCCGCAGGACCGCCTATCTTAAAAGTGCAGAGCGAGGACAGCGGTACTCCGCGCTCATGTTTTATATTCCCGAGTTTTTTCATATAACGTGCGAGATCCATGTCCTAGCCTCCTTTTACTCTACGTGAATTTTACGCCGACCAAAGCGTTTATATTCCAAAATTATTTAACTATGAAGCGATGGTAGGTCTTTTTACCCTTCTTTACGACCAGACCGTCAGCAAAATCTGCTTTTGCGTAGGATGCGTCGATAGCTTCTATCTTAACGTCAGAAACAAGCACGCCGCCCTGCTGGATAAGTCTGCGAGCCTCGCCGCGGGAAGGAGCAAGCTTGGATACGCAAAGCATATCAATAACAGAGATCTTACCGTCGGTAAAGTTTACGTCCTCAAGCTCGGTGGTAGGCATATTCTCGCTTGAACCGCCGCCTGCGAAAAGCTGTTTTGCGGAGTTCTGCGCCTTGGTAGCCTCTTCCTCGCCGTGAACAAGCTTGGTAAGCTCAAACGCGAGAATCTCTTTCGCCTCGTTGATCTTGGCATCCTGCCAGGTATCCATCTCCTCGATCTGTTCAAGAGGAAGGAACGTAAGCATGCGGATGCACTTCATTACGTCTGCGTCAGCAACGT
>CAZGHD010000010.1:0-9136 GCA_964525525.1 uncultured Lachnospiraceae bacterium
GGTAAACTCTTTTAAGAAAGAAGGCGCCGTACCGCAAGGTACGGGAGGTAAAAACTATGAGCAATAAGAAAAATGTTGTTATCGTCGGCTTCGGCGGTATGGGAAACTGGCATTCTCACGAGCTTGAGAAGAGCGACGTTGCCAATCTCCTTGGTATTTACGATATTAAACAGGAGCGCATCGACTACGCTAAGAGCCGCGGTATCTATACCTATTCTTCTTTTGAAGAAGTTCTTGCTGACAAACGTATTGATATAATACTTATCGCTACCGAAAACGATATGCATAAGCCCCTCGCTATCGAGGCTATGAACCACGGTCATAACGTGTTCACCGAAAAGCCGGTTACCCTTTCTTCCGCTGACCTTGCGGAGATGGTTGCCACCGCAAAGAAGAACAACGTTCTTTTCACCACTCACCAGAACCGCCGTTGGGACGAGGATTTCCTTGCTATCAAAGAGATCTACGACAAGGGCACCATCGGTGAGATATTCAACATCGAGTCCCGTGTTCACGGCTCCCGCGGTATCCCCGGCGACTGGAGAGGTATGAAAAAGCACGGCGGCGGTATGATGCTTGACTGGGGTGTTCACCTCATCGACCAGCTTGTTAACGTTCTTCTCCCCGAGAAGAAGATCGAGTCTATCTACGCGACAATGGATCACGTTACCAACTACGAGGTTGACGACGGATTTAAGATGGTAATGATGATGGAAGGCGGCCTCCGCGTTTACGTTGAGGTTGGTACCTCCAACTTCATTGATCTTCCTCGCTGGTACGTACAGGGCGACAACGGTACCGCAAGAAGCGGCTGGAATATCTCTAAGGGTAAGATCACCTGCTGCACCAACTGGGAAGCTAAGGACGCTGTGCCGATACGCACCGCCGCAGGTCTTACCAAGACTATGGCTCCCAGAACCGACGACACCATCAAGGACGTACCCTACCCGGTTATCAAGTCTGACGTTCACGATTACTACCGTAACCTTTGCGCTACTCTTGACGGCAAGGCTACCCAGATCGTAACCCACGAGCAGCTTGCTAAGGTTATGAAGATCATGGAAACCGCATTCGAGTCTGACCGCCTCGGCCAGGTTGTTAAGTTTGAGAACTGATAATTAAATCAAAGCAGAAAAGGCGTTTCCCGCAGGGGAAACGCCTTTTGTCGTATAACGAGTTATCGCGGAATAAAAACGCAGCGGCACCCGTTTGAAATCTCTACGTCACCTTTTATAAAATATTCCCGTTCCTCCTTGAATTTTCGTTTGAGGTTTGATATAATATATAATGAATAAATATTTTTGATTATATATAACAAGGAAGGGGAAATTGACCCATGATTCAGAAACCGAGAGGCACTATGGATATTCTGCCTGAGGAGACGCCTCTTTGGCAATATATAGAACGCACCGCGCGCGACGTTGCGGCGCGTTACGGCTACGACGAGATCCGCACGCCCACCTTTGAGGCGACCGAGCTGTTCTGCCGCGGCGTTGGCGACACTACCGACGTTGTTCAGAAGGAAATGTATACATTTGAGGACAGAGAGCACCGCTCCTTTACCCTCCGTCCCGAGGGTACTGCATCTGTCGTTCGCGCCCTGATCGAAAACGGACGCTGCTCTGACGCGATGCCCCTCAAGCTGTACTACCTCATCAGCTGCTTCCGCTACGAGAAGCCGCAGGCGGGCAGAAGCCGTGAGTTCTTCCAGTTCGGTACCGAGATGTTCGGCGCGGCGTCCCCCGCGTCTGACGCGACTGTTATCGCGCTCGCCGCTGACATCATTCGCGAGCTCGGCATCAAGGACGTTAAGCTCCACATCAACTCTATCGGATGCCCGAACTGCCGTCCCGCTTACCGCGAGGCACTGGTCGAGTATTTCTCCGCGCACAAGGATCAGCTTTGCGACAGCTGCCGCGAGCGTCTTTTGACCAACCCTCTGCGCGTGCTTGACTGTAAATCCCCGATCTG
Organism: uncultured Lachnospiraceae bacterium; assembly: GCA_964525525.1. Lineage (GTDB taxonomy): Bacteria > Bacillota > Clostridia > Oscillospirales > CAG-272 > RGIG2161. The sequence continues at coordinate 1,972 of CAZGHD010000010.1, forward strand.
CTCCGCTATCGCAAAGGATGCTCCCAAGACGATAGAGCACCTCTGCCCCGAGTGTGACGATCACTTTACCCGCCTCGGCGAGTACCTTACCGCGTCCGGAATCGAGTATGAAATAGATACTCACATAGTTCGCGGACTTGACTATTACACCAAAACCGTATTTGAGTTTATCGCAGGCGGCATCGGCGCGCAGAGCACCATCTGCGGCGGCGGACGCTACGACGGACTTATGTCCCAGCTCGGCGGTCCCGCGCTTCCCGGTATCGGATTTGCTATGGGCATTACCCGCCTTATCCTCGCGATGAAGGCGTCAGGCGCCGAGCTTCCGACAAATGCCGCACCCGCGCTTTACATCGCTCCGATGGGAGACAACGCTATAAAATACGCGCTTTCCGAGGTGTCAAAGCTCCGCGCGGCAGGCATTTACGCCGAGTGCGACATCGTGGGCAGATCGCTCAAGGCGCAGATGAAATATGCTGACAAGATCGGCGCGCGTTACGCGCTGGTAGTCGGCGACAACGAGCTTGAAGCAGGACGCGCTAACCTCCGCGATATGCAGAACGCGGACGGCAGCCGCGAGATCGCGCTTGACTCTCTGATCGCGGAGCTGACTAAATAAATGAAAACTCCAAAGCTGGTCATTTTCGATATGGACGGCACCTTGATCGACTCGGAGGGCGCGATCGGACGCGCCTCAAGAGAATCGCTCATCGAATGGGGGATCTCGCCCGAGCTTGAGGATTTCCTTGAGTTTACCGGGCAGGGAGACGACAAATTCATCGGCGGTGTCGCCCGCAAGTACGGGCTTGAATATAAGAGAGAAATGAAAGACCGCGCGTACGAGATCTACATGGCTCACCCCGAGCGCATCGAGGTGTTCCCGTGGTCGCTTTCTACAGTGCGCGGCGTGCTTGACCGAGGAATTTCGGCGGCGATCGCGTCCGCATCGGACAGGGTGAAGGTGCATTTTAACCTGCGCCGCGTAGGTGTTTCGCCCGACGAGTTTGCCGCGGTGATCTCCGCGTCAGACGTAACACGTCAAAAGCCCGACCCCGAAATATTTCTGCTCGCCGCCGAGCGCGCAGGGGTGGACCCGTGCGACTGCCTCGTGTGCGAGGACTCGACCTCCGGCGTAAAAGCGGGAAAAGCGGCAAAAATGACCGTCGCGGCGATAACCACCGGATACACGAGAGAACAGCTTCTCGACGCAGGAGCCGACGTGGTAGTCGATGACCTTGGCGAAATTTTTGAGAAAATTAATTTTTGACACATAAACGAAATCATAATAAAGAGGAAGAAAAAATGGCTGAATTGTTTACTAAAGCAGACGAGCGTACCGGCTACTGTGGTGAGTTTACCGAAGCGGACATCGGACGCCGTGTTACCGTCAACGGCTGGGCACAGCGCCAGCGTGACCTCGGCGCGCTTATATTCATCGACCTTCGCGACCGTACCGGCATCGTACAGCTCGCGTTTGACGAAAAGACCGACAAAGAGGTATTTGACCGCGCTTTTTCCGTTCGCGCAGAATACGTTATTTCTGCGACCGGTACCGTCCGCGCACGCGGCGAGGGCGCAGTAAACCCGAATATGAAGACCGGCGCGATCGAGATCGCGGTTGAATCTATGAAGATCCTCTCCGCGGCAGAGACCCCTCCGTTTGAGATCAGCGACTCTGTAAACGTTCGCGAGGAGCTCCGCCTCCGCTACCGTTACCTTGATCTCCGCCGTCCGTCCCTCCAGAACAACATCATGATGCGCCACAAGATCGCTATGGTTGCGCGTCAGTATTTCTACGAGAACGGATTTTTCGAGATAGAGACCCCCATGATGATAAAGCCCACTCCCGAGGGCGCGCGCGACTACATCGTTCCTTCCCGTATCCAGCCGGGTAAGGTCTACGCGCTTCCGCAGTCGCCGCAGATATATAAACAGCTTCTTATGCTTTCCGGCTACGACAGATATATTCAGCTCGCGCGTTGCTTCCGCGACGAGGACCTGCGCGCTGACCGTCAGCCTGAATTCACTCAGATAGACCTTGAGATGTCCTTCGTTACCGAGGACGACGTTATGAAGATGGTCGAGGGATTCGTTGCCCGCCTGTTCTCTGACGTGCTCGGACGCGAGGTTACTCTCCCCATCGTCCGTATGACCTATACCGACGCGATGAATCGCTACGGTTCGGACAAGCCTGACACCCGCTACGCGATGGAGATCACCGATATTTCCGAGATAGTCAAGGACAGCGCGTTCTCGGTATTCTCGGGCGCGGTATCTGCCGGCGGTTCGGTTCGCGGAATTACTGCCAAGGGCGGCGCGGCTACCCTGACAAGAAAAGAGATAGACAAGCTGACCGAGTCCGCACGCGGAATCGGCGCAAAGGGACTTGCTTACATCCGCTGGGTTGACGACGAGCCTTCCTGCTCGTTCGGTAAATTCATGGCAGAGGGCGAGCTTGCCGCTATCTGCTCCGCACTCGGCTGTGAGAAGGGCGACGTTGCCCTCATCGTTGCTGACCGCGACAGCGTAACTCTCCCCGTGCTCGGCGCACTGCGCGGAATCGTTGCAAGAAAGCTGGACATTATCCCCGAGGATCAGTACAATTTCCTCTGGATCACCGAGTTCCCGTTCTTCGAGTGGGACGAGGAGAGCCAGAGTTGGCTTGCAATGCACCATCCCTTCACCATGCCGCTTGACGAGTGCCTTGAGTATCTCGATTCCGATCCCGGCAAGGTCAGAGCAAAGGCGTACGACCTCGTGCTCAACGGCACCGAGCTGCTTTCCGGCTCTATCAGAATCACCGACTACGAGCTTCAGGAGAAGATGTTCAACGCTCTCGGACTCACCAAAGAGGAGATCGAGGCTAAATTCGGATTCCTCGTTGAAGCATATCACTACGGTGCTCCTCCGCACGGCGGCGCGGGCATCGGACTTGACCGTCTTGCGATGCTTATGTGCGGCGCGGACAGCCTGCGCGACGTAGTTGCGTTCCCGAAGGTTCAGAACGCCTCCGAGCCGATGAGTTCCTGCCCGTCCTATCCCGATCCCAAAGCACTTGAGGAGCTTGGAATCGCGGTAGTTAAAAAGGAAGAAGAATAATTTATAGGGATATATAACCTTGTAGGGGACGACGCCCTCGGCGTCCCGTACCGGCACGAACGAATTATCGCGAAATAAAACGGGACGGTTTGAATGAACGAAGTTCATTCCACCGTCCCCTACAATCACCGTTTAAACTCCCGCAAATAATTTTCCAAAAACCGTCCGACAAATTGTCCGGCGGTTTTTTCATTTTTCACTGCTTTTCCACTGCGTTTTTCGCGCGGTGGCGCACTTTGCCGTTTTTATTCGCCGTGTGAACAAAAAATCTCTCACGCAAACGCAAAATACCGCCGCATTTTCGCCGTCCTCTATCGACAGTAAAAGCACGGACCCCCGTATAAAATGTTTATTACACAAATCTCAAAGGAAAAGGACGAACAAAATGCAAAAACAGGAAAAAAGAAAACCCCGAGGCGCAAAATATTCTGCCGCCGTGCGGGAATTTATCGAAAAACTCACTTTTTCGCGCGCGGAGAGCGACGACTCCCGCCGCACCGCTATTCTGACTATTTCAAAAAACGCCGCGATATTCATATTCTCTCTCTCGATAGCGTCGGCAAAGCTCGCACTTGCCACCTATCCGCTCGGACTTGCCTTTCTCTCAAGCGCGAGCGCGTTCGTGCCCGCGATATACTCGGGGTGCGTAATCGGCGCGGCACTGTCCGGCTATCAGGGCGCGGTATACATAACGGCTTACACCGCGGTATTCCTCCTGCGCGCGCTGATAAGCCGATACCTCTCGCCCGATGCTGACGGTGGGGAACTCCCCCGTCCCGTCGCGCGGCGCGGCGGCACAAGAGTGCTCAGGCTTGAAATTCCGAAAAGGCTCTCCCCCTCGGCGGTGCTTTTCGCCGAGCGGATATATCTGAGAATGACCGTCGGGTGCGGAGCGGGATTCGGCATCGGTATCTGGAGGATAATTTCGGGCGGATTTCGGTATTACGACCTGTTCGGCGCGATATTTCTCATCGCGGTCTGCCCGTTTTTCGTGTTTCTGTTCTCGGGAATCTTTTGCGAACGGGACTCGAAAGCCCCGTATTTTGAGGCAGGCGCGGCACTGGTCGCCTTTGCCGCGATCAGCGCGATGGGCGGATTTTCGGTTGCGGGACTCAGACTCGACGTCGCGCTCGCGTTCGTTTTGACACTGCTGACCTCAAAGCTCGGCGGCGGGCTCCGCGCCGGGGTGCTGGGACTTGTCGCAGGGCTGGCGATAGACCCGATATGCGCGCCCGTTTTCGGCGCGGCGGGACTCTTATCCTCCCTTTTGTGGAGGTATTCGTGCGGATTTTCCATCTCCGCGTCCGTCGCCGCCGCAACCACGCTCGGAGTGTGCGCCGAGGGCATTGGCGCGGCGATAACTCTGCTTCCCGAGCTGGCTCTCGGAGGAGCGGTGACTTTGCCGCTGCTCAAAAGCGGACTGCTCGCGCGGCTGTCGTTGTTTAACTCCAAGCCGAAAGCCGCGCCAGAGTACAAAAATCCAACTGACGACGGAGGCAGGCGGCGGTTTTCCGACCTGTCAGACGCCGTTTCCGCCCTGTCGGACAGCTTTCGCGTGATCTCAGGAGCAAACTCGCGCCCGAGCGAGAGCGATTTTTTGAGCGAATGTCACCGCGTGTGCGGCGATTACTGCGAAAAATGCAGTATGAGAAATCTGTGCTGGGAGGGCGCGTCCCCGTCGGGTGAGGAGATGCTGTCGCTCATCGCGGGACAGCTTTGCGCGCGCGGACGGGCAAGCTCGTCGGCTCTGCCCGATCACATTCTGCGCCGATGCTTCCGCGCGGGCAGGATAGTTGAGGAGTCAAACCGCCGCGCGGCGGAGCTTTTGCGCGCGTCTCTGAAAAACGACACCGCGCGCCTGTTCTCGCTTGACTGTTCTGCGATGGCGGAGCTGATAGAGTCGGTCGCGGACAAGAGCGCAGCGGACATTTCGTTTGATTACGCGCTGTCAGACGCTTTGCGCGAGGCGCTTTCCCGCTCCGAATTTTCCGCCGAGACGGTCGGGGTCTACGGCAGGGAACGCCACACGGTCATCGCGCGGGGAATTTCCCTCGTCCGCACCAAAATTTCCTCCGATCTGCTTCACAAAATTGCTCAAAACGTGCTCGGTGAAGCTCTGTCCGAGCCGGAATACTCAATTGACGGCGACCGCGTGTGCGTGTACATGAAAAGCGAGCGGGTACTGCGGGCACAGCACGCGTCCGCGTCCTACGTCAAAGCGGGAAGCGAGATGAGCGGAGACACCCGCGCTCTGTTCGAGAGCCGCGACGGTTACTGCTACTCTCTCATTTCCGACGGAATGGGAAGCGGAAGCGTTGCCGCCGCCGCATCAAAAACCGCGGCGGACGTGCTTCAAAAACTGCTGTGTGCGGGGGTCGCGCCCCGCGCGGCGGCGAGGCTGATTTCTGTATTTTTACAGAGCGGACGGGAGGAATGCTCGGTCGGCGTGGATCTGTGCGAAATAGATCTCATTCGCTCGCGGGCGCGATTTCTCAAGTGCGGCGCGGCTCCGTCTTTCATCCGCCGCGGGGGAAAGCTGTTTGACCTTGAGTCAAAGACATTTCCGATCGGGATCCTCGACACGTGTGACGGCGAGGAGCTGACGGTATCGCTTGAACCCGAGGACGTGATAATAATGTTCAGCGACGGGGTGGCGCAGAGCTTTGACGACGGGGCGTATCTGATGACCCTCTTTGAGGAAGACTGGGACGACGACCTTGAGCAGATGGCGGAAAAGATCGCCGCACTCGCGCACGAGGTACGCCGCGGCGCGGATGATATTACCGTCACGCTTGTGCGAGTGTCCGATATTTCCGAACCTGATAAAAAGGAGATCAAAATCGCGTGAAATATCGCAGAATAACCCCCGCAGAGATCCTTCGATTACGTCCACCCGCTGTCATCCTGAGCGTGGAATGACCGAAGGTCATTCAAGTCGAAGGATCTCGGGTGGACTCCACTCAGGATGACACGGCGGGGGTATCGCGAAACGAAAACGGGTTGGTTACGACCAACCCGCCGTTTTATTTGGGCGGTTAAACCGTCCGCGCAAATATATTCTAAAAATTCTGTCAACCTATTGATATAACCGAAATTTTGTGTTAATATAATACAAAATATCGTTTGACTTAAAGGACGGAGAACGAAAATGAGCAAACTTACAGAAGCAGTAAAAAAATACGTAGAAGAAACACATTTCAACCTGCTCCACTACACCGAGATTACCGACGGTGTGGTTGAGACCATCCATTTCGGCAAGAGCAACCCCTGTCAGGATTCCTATTCCGTGGCGAAGGCTTTCGTGGTCACCGCTATCGGTATGCTGGTGGACGAGGGAATGCTTTCCACCGACGAAAAGGTTACCGAAATTCTCAAAAAATACATTCCCGAGGGCATGGACGAAAGATGGAACGACTCCACCGTTCACATGGCGCTCAAGCACGAGCTGGGACTCCCCTGCTGTTACCTTGATATAGACCTCGCCTCCACCTACGAATACGGACGCGATTTCCTTAAAGCCATGCTCACGAATCCGCTTGCATACACTCCGGGCGAGAGACACGAATACTCGGACGGCGCGTACTATCTGCTCGCGCGAATAGTTGAGGAAAAGACCGGCAGAAATCTGACCGAATTTATGTGGGAAAAGCTGTTCTTCCCGCTCCAGTTCCAGGAGGTTGCGTGGAGCGTTTGCCCTCTCGGACATCCGCTGGGCGCGAGCGGACTTTACATACGTTCGTGCGACATGGTAAAATTAGCACAGCTTTACCTGCAGGGCGGAGAATACGGCGGCAAGAGAATAATCTCCTCAGACTGGGTAAAGACAGTTTTTGACCGCGGATATGAGATAAAATCCATGTTCGGCGGACGCGCGTACGGCAAGGGCGGAATGTGCGGACAGATGATGATGCTCGTACCCGAAAAGAACCGCGCCGTCGCTTGGCACGCGTACGACGAAAGAGACAGAGAAAGGCTGGAGCTGCTCTCGGTCGAGGCGTAAATTTAATACTTAATTATCAAAAAAAAGGACAGAGTTGATTGATATGCACCTCCAAAAGTTTGTCTA
>CAZGHD010000010.1:9146-31072 GCA_964525525.1 uncultured Lachnospiraceae bacterium
TAACTTTTGGGGTGCATATCAGTCTCTGCCCTTTTTATTTTAGGTCTCCTTTTAGTCAGCAAGTGATTTTATATCCTCTGCTGACAGTATTCCTTTTTCGAATGCAGAATCAACGCCATAGAATTCACCGTCTTTATATACGTGCGGCGGTGTAGAGCCGTACCGTATTTTCTCGCCGTTTACGGTAATATAGTCGCTGAGAGCCGGATATGAGTAGCCACTGACATGTATCGTTATCACGTGTGCCCCGCTGTATTCTCCGCGATACCCGAATACAAATACGTCCTCTTGTGTGATCGGCTTATCGGGATTATTCTTATTATGATATTCCGCATACGCTTTTTGTATCTCAAGTTTAAGCTCTTCGCTGAGCTCGGGCGGTTCGGCGGGGGTGTTATCCGGCTCGGTCGTGGTGTCGTCCGGTTTATCAACCGCCTTTATCTGCTTATAACAGACAAGAGTTATTCTGCCATCGGCCAAAAATATACCTGAAAGACCTCTCTCCTCGGTCAGCTTTATTTCTGCTATCAGAGTGGACAGATCATCGGAAAATACGTATATTCCGCTAAGCTTTCCGTTTTCGTGGTTGTATTTAAGCTCGATCCACTTGCCCTCGAAAAATAAAGGTGAAATAATTATTGAGGCGTACTGTTCGGGAACGGATATTTCTCTGTGTACTCCGTTCTCATCAAGTATTTCTATCTTGCCGCCAAATTCATAACTTTGGTTAAAAGTACTGTATACTTTTCCGTTATAGACGGCACTCGGAGAAAATCCGTTTTCATACTCGACCTTTTCGCCCGTTTTTACGTTGTATACTCCGTAGCCGTAAGTCCACTCCCAGCCGCCGATGCGGTAAACGAATCTGTCGCTATCAAGAAAGCCTATTGCGGTGTAGCCTCTTACGGTAAGATCGTTTCCGGGCTCGGTCAGGTGGGTTTGGAGCACCGCTCTTTTAACACCCTCCTCGTCTCTGACCGAAATATGACTGTCAAAATTATATACCGTGATCTTTCCGTCGGGAGAGGTAAACTCCTCGTCAATGCTATCTATCATATCGTAATACCGGTTATACGGAACCTTGGTAAAGGTAAACTTTTCACCCTCCCGCTTTATCTCCCAGGAAGTCGTTACTTCACCGTCGGAGTTAGGGAAAGAATTTACTACCACTCCGTTTTCCATAATTTTTACCTTATCTCCCGGGACATCTCCGTCCTCAAGATGCTCGGTCTGCACTATCTTTCCGGTCTTTATATTGACGACGTACGCCGTTATATTGACATACTCCGGTATATCAGTTTCCGCTCTTTCAAAGGTACAAAACAGATAGTGTTCATTGTCGATTTTTGCACGGTTACCGTAGCCAGTTCCTTCAAGCAGCGATAATTCCACCCCTGCCGCTTCCTTACCGAATACGAACTCTATCGGGCTGTCGGTTACCTCTCCGAAATAGGAGCTTACTACGCCCGGATCGGTGGGGGTTTCTTCCGAATCCTCAAACGGTCCTATCGCTTTGTCAAAGATAACGGTCATTCTGTTGCCCGAGAGATATGCGTCACAGAACTTTCTGTCCCATGGCAGTTTTATTTCGGAAAGCATAGTGGAAAGGTCATCGGAAAATACGTATACTCTTTCATTCGGCACGTTAAATACGAACCACTTTCCCTCATGGAAGACAGGAAACCTTTCGGGGTTATTACTGTCCTTCATGTTCTCAAATATAGGCGCGTACTTCTCGGGAACGGATATTTCTCTGTGCACTACGTCCTCGCCGAGTATTCCTATCTTGTCTCCAAACTCGTAGTTTTTACTTAAAGTGCCGTATACTTTTCCGTTATAGACGGCACTCGGAGAAAATCCGTTTTCATACTCGACCTTCTCGCCCGTTTTTACGTTGTATACTCCGTAGCCGTAAATCTGATCTCCGCTTATTATCTTGTAAACGAAACTGTCGTTGTCAATAAACTCCACCGCCGCGTATCCTTTTACCGGGGCGGTCATATTCGATTCTGTCAGGTAAGGTTCAAGTACCGTTTTCTCCTCGCCCAACTCTGTTTTAACGGTTACGTAGTCTTTAGGTCCTATATTATATACTTTGGTTTTTCCGTCGGGAGAGGTCAGCACGTCGGGTATTCCGAGTTCTATATAATAGTCTTCGTTATACGGAACCTCGGTGATGGTGAAGCTGTCTCCATCCCGCTTTATCTCCCAAGAAGAATATCCGTTATCGGGATAGCCGAAAGAATTAACGATCACTCCGTTTTCTATGGTTTTTACCGCCGACGCAGGCACGGCACCGTCCTTTAGCTTCTCGGTATGTACTATTTTGCCGGTTTTTGTATTGACGATATATACAGTTATATTTATATGAGTATAAGTATCACTGTCGTATGAATAGGACGACGTTAAAATATGCTCGCTGTCAATTTCAATCGTCTTTATTCTGCCGTAACCTTCAAACGCAGACACTTCCACCACGCCCTCACCGAAGGTAAACTCTATCGGATTTGGGATAATAGTGCCGAAATAGGATTCTTTTTCGGGAGAGACATTGTCGCTTGGCTCAGTGGTATTGTCCGGCTCAGTGGTATCGCTCGGCTTTGTGGTATCATCCGGCGTTTGATCCTTTGATCCGATAAACGAGCATCCTGCGGCAGTGAGGGTGAGAACGAGCGCCAAAACTATACACAGTACGTTGGCTTTTCTCTTTTTCATAATCATTATCAGCCTTTCTTTTATCGGTGCGCCGGAAAGTCCGGGCGCGTGAGAGCGCTTTTGCGGGATCGAGTCGATTATCGTGTGCGCGTAGGCGCTTCGCCCGTCTCTGTCAAGGTGAGCGGCTACCGCCTCGTCGCAGGCGAGCTCCGCGTCGCGCCTTGAGAGCATCGCCGCCGCCCAGACGAGAGGATTCCACCAGAATATCACTATAGCGGCAGTGCGAACTACTGCCCACAGATTGTCGCCGTGGCGGACGTGGGTCAGCTCGTGGCGTAAGATCAGATCAAGATTTTCCGACTCTGCCGCCGCAGGAGTAACGTAAATCTTCGGCAGGATGCCGAACACGCAAGGGGTGAGGGCGTTTTGCGATACGTACACGCTGACGCGCCCCGCTTTTTTGAGGAAAACTCTGTCCTCGCGCAATTTTGCCGAGAACTGAATTGCCGACAGTCCAAAGAACGCGCCGACGGCGACGCTTCCGAGAAGCGAGAGAACAAGCAGAGTCTTTCCGAGATCAAACACGTTCTGTTTCGGTTCGGCTGGGGCGGGCGGTGACTGTGTGATGACCGTTTCCGCAGGGGATGCAGAGGTCGGATTTTTTATTTCATCCGATACTGCAGGTGCCGTGACCACGGGTGCCGCCGTCACTGCAGGTGGCGCCGTCACGACAGGTGCCGTCACTACGGGTTCCGCCGTTACGTTCGGGACGGTGGCAGGCGGGGCGGTGACTATCGGTTTTTCGGTGATCTGCGGGTTTGTGACGGCAGAGCTGTCTTTTATCTCGGTCTCAAACACCGTGGTGGTTTCCGCCGTGATACTTCCCACCGAGTTTGGGTATACGCCGGGCAAAGCGGGAATATCAAGCGCAATAAAGGAAAACGGCAGGCACATTTTTATAAGCACCGCCAGCCACAGGGCGTAGATCAGCCTCTGCGGAACTCTTTTCCGAAACACCGCGCGAAGCAGTATTACCGCGCAGATGAGAAGCGACAGGGTAATCGTGTAGTTTATCATAACGGCTCCTTTCAGGTTCTCTCCGCCTCGTCAAGTATGCGGCGGAGCTCGTCTATCTCCTTTTTGGTCAGCGCGTTTCGGTCTGCGAGCGCGGAGATCATCATTCCCACGCTTCCGTCGTACACCCGCGAGAGGAATGATTCGGTCTCCTCCTCGGCGATCTCGTCGCGGGTAACCTCGGGATAATAGAGGTGCGCGCGCCCGCCCTCCTCCATTCTCACCGCGCCCTTGACTATCAGGCGGTTAAGCATCACGAAAACGGTGGTCTTTGACCAGCCGGTGTCGTTCTCAAGCGCTTCCACCATCTCGCCGATGGTGCGCGGCGCACTCTCCCAAAGCAGCTTCATCAGCTTCCATTCACCGTCCGAAATATTTATTTTATCCATTTTTAAAATCCTCCGTAAGTTAAGGTTAACAGTTGTTATCTATTTGCAGTATATCACATTGGTTAACACTTGTCAACCTATCATTATAATGTTTACAAAATGTTCATATATCAAGCCGTAAAAGTGATATAATTTAGAAAAAGAAATATCAGAACGGAGCAAAAAAATGAAGATTTTATCGGTTGGAAACAGCTTTTCCACCGACGCGCACCGCTGGCTTCACGCTATTGCGCGCTCGGTCGGGGATAACGATTTTGAAATACGCAATCTTTTCATCGGCGGCTGCAGTCTTGCCCGCCACCACCGGGAATACGTGGAAAACAACTCGTCTTACGACTACGAGATAAACGGAAATTTAGCCGAGAGGAAGATCTCCCTCATTGACGCGCTCACGCTTGAGGGCGAATTTGACGTTATCACCATGCAACAGACCAGCCGCACCTGCGGTCAGCCGCAGTCCTACCTGCCGTATCTGACCGAGCTTGCCGACGTTATCCGCAAAAATCAGCCCCGGGCAAAGCTGTATTTTCACGAGACCTGGGCGTACGAGACAGACGCCGGCAACGCCGCGTTCGCGCACTATAATCACGATCAGGGCGAGATGTTCCGCCGTCTTTGCGACTGCGCCGAGATGAGCCGACTGCTCATCGACTGCGACCTCATCCGCGCGGGCGAGTTTATCCAGTATCTGCGCGGGAACGTGGCGGAGTTTAACTACTCGGGCGGCGGCCGCTCGCTCAACCGCGACGGTTATCATCTCTCGAAAAATTACGGAAGATTCGCGGCGGCTGCCGTTTGGTACTTCACGCTTCGCGGTAAGCTCCCGAACGTGGAAAAATTCATGGAGATCGCCGAGCTCCGCGAGGGCGAGCCGGAGTTCGACCCCGAAATTCTCCGCACCATCGTGTCTGCGCTTGAGGAGTTCACCCGTGCCGATGAAGTCAAAGAATAAAATACGACAAAACTTGTCCTACACAACCCTGAAAATTCGTGGTAAAATTAGGTATACAATGAAAGGGGCGATGTAAATGAGTAAAAAATCAGATGTAACTTTCTTCATCGAGAATGTCTTTGAGACATACGGCATTAACATGCGAAGCTTTTTTTTCACGTACGGTAATAATGAAAAGATTGAACTGTTCGAAAAGAGGACTATTGACAAGGAAACTCTGTCCGATCTTTCCGAATTTCTCGGTTTGACAGAGCAGGAAATCCTAAACACCGACTTGTCTGCTGCGCTAAAATACTTGAACAAGTTTAAGTTTTTAAGTTGTTATAACAAGTATAAAACCGCTTTGCTTTTAAAAAGCAGGTACAAAGAAGACGTTTCAGACGCAGAATTGTTCATACGCCGGATATTCGGCACAGAGGATCGTCTTGAGAAAAAAATTGATTTTGACGACATGAAGCGCAGAATAAAAACACATTTGAAGGAAGTCGACAAAAAGATACCCGGCACGTATCATAAAAATGCAGTCATTGAAAACCTCAAAATAAGAAACAACGTTTCTTTTTCCTTTCCCGAATGTCCTCAAATGATACAAGGACTGTTTGATATAATCGATCACTTTGAAAAGCTGTTTTTTGCGGCGTTAAACGAAAATCTGACAGAAGAAGAAATAAACGAATATAACTTCTTGGTAACCGCGCTTAAAGTTACCGACTGCTTTTTCTCAGATAACATCCCGTACTATAGGAACGTCTGCAAGCTAAGAGAATACTTTTTAGCAAAAAATTATCCGAGCATTTTCTCCTATGTCAAATTCGATATCATAAGAAATTTCACCCCTTGGATGTGCTATGAGTTTTTCGACGATATGGAATTGGTAAAAAAATACGTCTATTGTTTCTCCGATTCCAAAAAAAGCATCCGTAATTTTTATTTAGGCAGTTCAAAATTCTGTTGTATGTTCCATTGGTCGGACGATGAACCGATCCTTGTATCATATGACGACGAATTACCGGTAGGTAGTATAGAGCCGTATACTATTGAAAAAACAACTACAGTTTATATCCCCAAAAATAAAGATGAAGCCGAGCAAAACACCGAGTATCTGAATAATTTAAGGAAGGTTTCTTCGTCGGTTGCCAAGGGCGGTTTTCCGATGCAGAAAAACTCTCCGCGTCCCTGGCAGGACTATATGAACCGCTGTGTAGCTTGGGTTGAGGTGAGACAGTCATGAGTGATAACTCCCTCAAGAAAACGGTCGGAAACAACCTCAGAAGGCTGATAGCGGAAAACTACCCGTCTCAAGAAGAGTTTGCTTTTGACTTTGGAATAGACGTTCGAACGGTAAGCAGATACGTAAACAACGGAGTAAAGGATCTCGACGTAATTGAAGAATTAGCAGCGTTTTTTGACGTTGACTTTTCATTCTTTTTGACAAACGAATAATCACAGGGAGATAAAATGACTGCAGGATATAATACTTATGATTCCATGATAAAATCGGTTCACTCATGCCGGTGCATAGACGGGAAAATAACCGGAAGCGGTAATTGCGTAGGTTATTGTCGATATAGCGAGCATCCCGGGTTTTTGACCCGAGAATTAAGGAAGAATCACAATTGCATAAAAAAGGAGTGCCGTTATTTCATATCCAAGCCCAAAACAAAAAGAGAAAACAAGATCGTGATAGACCAATCCAACGCCATCCTTCACTACATAAAAGAAAACAATCTCTTGCCGCATGGGGTGCGCGTTATCCGCGTAACGTGTTCACCGACAAACAAATACGTGGCACACTATATTTCCATAACAAATGACTATGATTTTATCAACTGTAACTGTGCAATAAAGAATTCATTTGACGTGGAAATCGTTTTTGAAAACTTAAATTATAGTTTTGAAACTTGCGCTTCATTATTAATGGCTAATTAGGGGGTAGGTAAAATGCTTGAGTTTATTGGAATTATAGTAGTCGTCGGAACAATAATTATTGCCGGTAATCAACGCGCAAATGAAACCGGCAAAATAATTGGTATTGTTTTTGTCGGCTTATCTTTATTAAATTTACTTGCAACAATCAAAGAGGTAATATATTAAAAATTCTGAAACAAAAATCTATTGTTTTTTTCCTTGAACAATGCATATCACGCGCTAAAAATGATAAATACGAATTTACCGGAAGGAAATGGAGAAACGACATCAATTTCGTTGTAAACTACAAATTTAATCCCGAACGTTTTATAATACCTCAAAAACGCAATTCAAAAACATAAATTATCAAAGAAGGTGAAAATCATAGGATTTTCAAATGACTTTCCCGACGGACGTTCGAAGAAGTCTGGCGTGGTTACCGCAAAAATTGGGACAAAGCTGAAAAGTAAAACCAGATCCCGCCTCGTCTACGCGGCGGTGTTTCTACTGATACTCGCGGCGGAGATTTTCATCGCGCTGTTCGTGCGGGACAGATTCATCCGCCCGTACGTCGGGGACGTGCTCGTGACCGTGCTGATCTGCGCTTTTCTGCGGATATTTTTCCTGCGCGCGCGGTTTTTACCGATCTTCGTGTTTATTTTCGCCGCGGCAGTGGAGGTCGGACAGTATTTTGATATGGTCTCCCTGCTCGGACTCGGCGGCATCCGCTTTTTCCGCATACTTATCGGGAGCACCTTCTCCATAGCCGACCTGATCTGTTACGCGGTCGGGTGCGCGGCGTTCGTTTTGGCAGAAAGATTTTTAGTTTGCAAAAAATAAAAAAACAGCGAAGCGCGCTCATTTTGAACGCGCTTCACTCGTTTAGCCTCCGTTTTCGTTTTGCGCGACATCCCCGCCGTGTCATCTTGAGCGAAGTCCACATAAAGGAGATTCCGCCGCGGATTATCTGACGTTCACGATAATTTTCTATTGACAATCCCACCGCTATAAAGTAAAATATCCTTATAATATAAATAAAAATCCTATCAATAGAGGTTAAAATGATACGAAACTACGAAGATCCTAAGAAAACTTCCGAAAACCGTCTGCCGCCGAGGTCTTACTATCTGCCTGCCGGCGCGGCTGACTCTATACTGCTTAGCGGCGAGTGGAGATTCGCCTATTTTCCGCGCGAGATCGACCTGCCCGCCGAGATCACGGACTGGGACTCGATTCCCGTTCCGTCCTGCTGGCAGCTTCACGGATATGAACAGCCGAACTACTCTAACATAAACTACCCCTTCCCGTGCGACCCGCCGTACGTGCCGGACGACAATCCCTGCGGCGTTTACGAGCGCGATTTTGAGCTTGACAGTCTCGACCGCCGCGTGTATTTTTTGCTGCTCGGCGCGTCCTCCTGCGCGTTCGTGTACCTCAACGGAAAGTACGTCGGA
This sequence comes from uncultured Lachnospiraceae bacterium, assembly GCA_964525525.1. Classification (GTDB taxonomy): domain Bacteria; phylum Bacillota; class Clostridia; order Oscillospirales; family CAG-272; genus RGIG2161. The sequence continues at coordinate 17,579 of CAZGHD010000010.1, forward strand.
TTTACCCAGGGAAGCCGTATGTCTGCCGAGTTTGACCTGACAGATTACGCGCGCGTAGGTCAGAACACCCTGCGCGTCAAGGTACTCAAGTGGTGCTGCGGCAGTTATCTTGAGGATCAGGACTGCTTCCGCTTAAACGGAATCTTCCGCGACTGCTACCTGCTTCTGCGCCCCGAGGGACATCTTTTTGACGTCCAAATGCTCCCGTCAGAGCGCGAGATCGCGCTTGATTTTGACGGCGAGGCACAGGTTTCGGTCTATGACGGGGACGAGCTTCTTTGCCAAGAGAATTCAAACGGAAAATTCCGCTTTTCCCCCGAAAATCCCGTGCTCTGGAACGCGGAAAAGCCTCATCTTTACACGGTAAAGCTGTGCTCGGCGGGGGAGGAGATAACTCTGCGTACCGCACTGCGCTCGGTCGCGGTATCCGACAAGCGCGAGCTTCTGATAAACGGCTCGCCGGTCAAGCTCCACGGCGTAAATCATCACGACACCACCCCGACCGCGGGCTACACTATGACTCACGAAGAGATGCGCCGCGACCTCGAGCTTATGAAATCGCTTAACGTCAACTGCGTCCGCACCGCGCACTACCCGCCGCACCCCGATTTTGCCGCGATGTGCGACGAGCTGGGACTTTACGTCGTGCTTGAAACCGACATCGAGACCCACGGCTTTTTGCGCCGTTACCCTAACGTGCCGTACCACTACGACTGCGAGTCATCCGATTGGCCGACCGTCGACCCCGAGTGGAAAGCAGAGCACCTTGACAGAATGCGCCGCACGGTGGAGAGCTTCAAAAACTACCCGTCGGTCATTATGTGGTCGCTTGGCAACGAGGCGGGATTCGGCGAAAATCACGCGGACATGATAACAGAACTCAAGATCCGCGACAAGACCCGCCTTATCCACTATCAGCCCGCGCACGAAAGCCCCGAGGGCAAAAATATGCCGGACGTTCACTCCCCGCAGATGTACTCGCCGTACGAGGAGATTATCGAGATGGCGGAGGACGAAACGATTGACAAGCCGATATTCCTGTGCGAGTACTCGCACACGATGGGCAACGGCCCGGGCGACGTTTTCGGCTACAACGAGCTGTTTGATCGTTACGACAATCTCATCGGCGGATGCGTTTGGGAATGGGCGGATCACGTTATCCTGCGGGACGGAGTTCAGCTCTACGGCGGAGATTTTGAGGGTGAACTCACTCACGACGGCAACTTCTGCTGTGACGGAATGGTGTTCTCCGACCGCACCTTTAAGTCGGGAACATACGAGATAAAAGCCGCGTACCAGCCGATCCGCACCGAGTACTCGCGCGGCATTCTTAAAGTGACAAACCGCCTGGATTTCACCGATCTTTCCGAATACACCCTCGTCTGCGAGCTTGAGTGCGACGGCAAGACGGTAAATAAAAAGGAATTCATTATCGCGCTCGCGCCCCACGCGAGTACCGAGCTTGATCTCGGATTTGAAAAGGTAGTCTGCGACCTCGGCGCGCACGTCAACGTGTATCTTTACGCAAAGGACGGCTCTCTTGCAGCCGAGTGCCAGCACGAGGCAGAGCACGACAACGCGTGGGAATACGACACCACCGTCCGTCCTGCCCTGACCGTATCGGAGGACGACAGGAGAATTTTCCTCAAGGGCGAGGGCTTTGAGTACGTTTTCTCAAAGCACGACGGATTTTTTGAGAGCATCAAGGTAAACGGCAGGGAGACTCTCGCGGGGATTCCGCATCTTTCCGCCGTTCGCGCGCTGACCGACAACGACAAGAAGATGGCTGACCTTTGGAACAACCGCAACGTGTGGCAGGGCGAGAATCTTGACACGGCGTTCTCAAAGGTTTACGACGCGAATTACGGCGAGGGGATAATCTCGGTCAAGGGCGCGCTTGCAGGCGTGTCTCGAAAGCCGTTTTTCAGATATATTTCCAACATCGTGGTTGAGGACAGCGGTATCGCCAAGGTCATAATCTGCGGTAAGGTGCGCGCAGACAGCGAATATCTGCCGAGACTCGGTATGGAGTTCCTTCTCCCGCCCGAGTCAAATGAGTTTTCATACTACGGACGCGGTCCGCGTGAAAATTACTGCGATATGTGCCACTCGGCAAAGGTGGGCGAGTATTCGAGCACCGCGCACGACGAGTACGTAAACTACGTCCGCCCGCAGGAGCACGGAAATCACACCGACACAAGACGGCTGACCATCGGCGGACTTGAGTTCAGAACCAAGACGGGATTTGAATTTGCGGTGTCCGAGTACTCCGCGTCCGCGCTTGAGGCGGCAAACCATACAAACGAGCTCAAAAAGGACGGATTTGTGCATCTGCGCGTGGACTACAAGGTGTCCGGCGTGGGAAGCGCGTCCTGCGGGCCTGCTCTGCGCGACGAGTACCGCCTGTCCGAGAAGGAGATCAGATTCGAGTTTTCGATAAATCCGGTTATTAAATAAAAAAACGGATTTTGAAATTACACCAAACCTCGTAGGGCGGGGGTTCATCTCCCGCCGTGAATAATCCAAGCGGCGGGAGCAAGCCCCCGCCCTACAACGGTATTTTAAAATTCCGCGAATAACTTTCAACTTTCCACTTTCAACTTACGAAGGAGCCTTTAAATGGAAAAAATCTTTCTGACTCACTCCGAGCAGCTCGACTATCTCGTCGAGGCAAAAGGTCTTGCCGTGCCCGACCGCACGCGCGCGCTGGATCTGCTCTGCCGATTCGGGTATTTTGCACTGATCGACGGCTACAAGGCTCCGTTCAAACGCCCTGACGGGGACAAATACCGCGACGGCGCGACCTTTGACGACGTTGTTGCCCTTTTCAAAATGGACGAAAACCTGCGCGAGCTGTTTTTCAAGTACATCATGCGGGTGGAGCTTCAGCTACGCTCGCTCATCTCCTACCATTTCACCGAAAAACACGGGTCAAGGCAGGAAAAATACCTCGACCGAGAGAACTATATCCCCGGGGAGGAGCACGACCGCGACGTTTTCCGCGTGATCTCAAAGCTGCGCGACCTGTGCGACCAGCGCGGAAATTTTGACTACATAAACCACCACGTCGAAAAGTACGGCAACGTCCCGCTTTGGGTGCTGGTAAACGCGCTCAGCCTCGGCGCGCTGGTGAATCTCTACGACTGCCAGACCTCCGACGTAAAAGAAAAAATCGCGGACAGATTCGGCGGTATCGCCCCGAGCGAGCTCGGCTCACTGCTCGATCTGCTCACCAAATTCCGCAACGTGTCCGCCCACAACGAGCGGCTTTACAGCGCCTGCGCGGACAATGAAATCTGTGACACTCCTCTTCACGAAAAATACCGCGCAGAGCGGCGCGGCAGACATTATTTGAGCGGAAAACGGGATCTTTTTGCCGCCGCGATCGCGCTTGAGACCACCTTGCCGCGCGAGGACGGAGAAAAATTCAAGCGCGGGCTCTGCGCGATAATCGAGCACTTTTTCTCGGTGTCAAAGGTGATCCCGAGAGAGGAATTTTTGTCGATTATGGGATTTACAGAGGAGTATTTTGTGTAAAACGATTTACCACAAAATGAAACCCCGCCGAGATCCTTCGATTACGTCCGCCCGCTGTCATCCTGAGCGTGGAATGACCGAAGGTCATTCAAGTCGAAGGATCTCGGATGGACTCCACTCAGGATGACACGGCGGACGGTGTACCGCGAAATGAAAACGGGCGATCAATGATCGCCCCTACGACAACCTATTAAAATTACATTGAACCTTGTAGGGCGGGGGCTCCCGCCGTGAATGACCCAAGCGGCGGGAGCAAGCCCCCGCCCTACGACGGTATTTTAAAATTCCGCGACCATATATATATATGTAAATTTCAGGAATTTTCGTGTGTAACACGAAAATTCGCAAGACAAGGCAACGCGCATTTTACCTTAATATATGAATTATACGCCTTGTCCGTTTTCAACTTTCAATTTTCAACTTTCAACTATATCCTCCCGCACCGACACGGACAATTTATCGCTTTCAAACTATTGAACATTCACGAGTTTTGTGATATAATCAAGAAAACAGAAAATCGTATAGAGGAGATAACGAAAATGTATCTTTTACCTGACGTAAAAAAACAGTTCAGAGCGAACACTCACACTCACAGTACCTTCTCGGACGGAAAACTGACTCCCGAAGAGCTCAAGGAAAAATATAAAGGCGAGGGCTACGACATCCTTGCAATAACCGACCACGAGCTGTGCATTGACCACTCGTACTTAAACGACGAAAATTTCCTCACCCTTACCGCGTACGAGATCGCTACAAACGATATAAACGACAGATACGCCAAGCGCACTTACCACTTTAACCTCATCTCAAAGACTCCTCATAACACCAAGCAGGTGTACTTCCATCCCGACGACCTCGGCGGCCGCAGCGACAAGTATCTTGACCGCGTGGTTTGCGACGGAGAGTACAGAAAGAGAGAGTACTCGGTTGAGTGCATGAACGAGGTCATCCGCGAGGCAAACGAGGCGGGCTATCTCGTCGTATACAATCACCCCACCTGGTCTCTGCAGAACTGGACCGATTACAGCGGCCTCAAGGGTCTGTGGGGCGTTGAGGTAATCAACGGCGTGTGCATCAAGATGGGTCACGAGGACTATCAGCCTCACGTTTTTGACGATCTTCTGAAGCTTGGCAACCGCATTTTCCCGATAGCGGCAGACGACTGCCACCGTCCCGAGCAGACCTTCATCGGTTATCTTATGATCGCCGCAAAGGAACTGACCTACGAGAGCGTTATCGCCGCACTTGAGGCGGGTGATTTCTACGCGACCAGCGGTCCGCGCATAAACGAGCTGACTCTTGACGACGTAATTTTGAAGATAAAGACCAGCGACGCGGTGCAGATCCGCGTTTGCACCGAAAACCGCCGCCGCTACGTTATTGACAGCACCATGAACGACGGCAAGCCGATAAACGAGGCAGAGTTTAACATCTCCGACTGGATAGAATCAAGCGCAGGAGAGAGCGACCGCTTCTTCCGCGTCGGTGTAATCGGCCCTGACGGACACATGGCGTATACCCGCGCGTATTTTGCGGATCAGATTAAATAAGAAAAATAAAGAAACGGGCGTTTTCCAAGTGTTCTTAAGGACACTTGAAAAACGCCCGTTTTTAATATCATCAAATAAACACCGCTAAGATCATCGCGACGAGAATCGCGGGCAGGTAATCCGCGACCTTGAGCTTGGTCACTCCGATCAGGTTGAGTCCTATCGCGACGATAAGCAGGCTTCCCACGCAGTTCATCTCTGCGATCATGTGCGCGGACAGGATCGGCTCAAGCAGTCCCGCGCCTAAAACTATCGCGCCCTGAAACACCAAAACGAACGCCGAGGAGAGAAGCACTCCCGCGCCGAAGCTGACCGCGAGCGCCATTCCTGACACCAGATCAAGCACGCCTTTGGTGAAATACAGGGTGTTGTCCCCCGAGATGCCCGCGTTTATACCGCCGACGATGGTCATCGAGCCGACGCAGAACAAAAGGCACGCGGAAACGAAGCCTTCTGCGAGCTTTCCGTCCCCATTGCGGGATACCCTGCGCTCGATCGCGCTGCCCGCGCGGTTCAGCAGTCCGTCAATATCGCAAAGCGTTCCGACAGCCGTGCCGAGCGCGAGAGAAATTATCGGGAGCACGGGATTTGCCTCAGCGTGCTGACCCGCGGAGATCGCGCCGGAAATTCCGATATAAAGGGTGCACAGTCCTATCGCGCGCATCAATGCGTCCCGCAGTTTGCCGGGGATCCCGCGCCCGAACGCCATACCGATAAGCGAGCCGATTATTACGGTCACGGTGTTGAAGATCACACCCGAATATTTGAAAGTAAGAATAAAATCAAGCATAAAGCGCCTCTTTGTAACGTATTTCAAATGATATTATACACCCGCAGACGGGAAAATTCAATAGAGAAAAGAATTTATCCTCGCTTGAATGTTGTTTGCCGCGTTTTTTTGTGATATAATGATGAGGGTGACGAAAATGGATGAATTGCCGAAAAGAAAACGGTTAAGATTAGAGAATTTTGATTATAGTTCCCGCGGAGCATATTTCATTACGATATGTATTCAAGACAGGAAACGTATACTTTCGAGTGTTATCAATCCGGTAGGGGACGGCGCCCTCGACGTCCCGCGAATACAATTGACCAATATCGGCAAAATCGTCGAAAAATATTTATTGTCAAGCGAGAAAATTGCCGGTGTAAAAATTGACCGATATGTAATTATGCCAGACCATATACACGTAATTATTTTCCTTGATCCGAATAAATATCAAAACGGGTCGTCGAGGGCGCCGACCCCTACCAACGAGATGTTACCGCACGTTGTTTCTACCTTTAAAAGATTTTGCAATAAAGAAATAGGAAATAATGTTTTTCAACGCGGTTATATGGAACACATCATTCGAGATCAAGAAGATTATATTACGAAGGCAAAATACATCTCCGAAAACCCTCTAAAATGGCAATATGACTGCTTTTACACGGAATAATACAAAAAATCCCGCCGTGGCGGGATTTTTTATTATTCTCAATTATTTCTCAACGTTGTGAACTTTCTTTACGTTGGGGCATCTGAGCTTCTCAAGACGGATAACGGGAGCAGCCCAGTGAACAGCGTTGGTGATAACGGTCTGAACGTTCTCGTTATAGAAGATCGGGAAGGTCTCGTGGCCGGGCTGGAAGTAGAAGATTCTACCGTTCTCGCGGTGGAAGGTGCAGCCGGAACGGAATACTTCGCCGCCTTCGTACCAACCCATGAAGATAACTTCATCGGGCTCCGGAATACCGAAGGGCTCTGCGTAGGTCTCAACGCCGTCAAGCTCGAAGTATCTGCCGATACCCTTTGCGATCGGGTGAGCGGGATTGATGGTCCAGATACGCTCAAGATCGCCGTCCTCACGCCAGCTGAGGTTACAGGTAGTACCCATGAGAGCGCGGAAGATCTTGGAGTGGTGACCGGAGTGAAGAACGATAAGACCCATACCCTTGAGTACAGACTCTTTAACTCTCTTAACTATCTCGTCGGGTACCTGATCGTGAGCCATGTGACCCCACCAGAGAAGAACGTCGGTGTCGTTAAGAACTTCTTCGGTAAGACCGCACTCGGGCATATCGAGGGTAGCGGTTCTGACCTCAAGCTCCTCGTCGCGGCCGAGGAACTCAGCGATAGCGCCGTGGATGCCGTTCGGGTAGATCTTAGCTACCTCTTCGTGACATTTTTCGTGAACGAACTCGTTCCATACTGTTACTTTAATCATTTTTTTATCTCCTTTTGTTAAATAATGATTTCAAATTTTTATTAAAGAAGGACTTCTTTACCCGTCTCGGCGGACTTGTAGATCGCCTCGAGGATCTTTATCATGTCGATGCCCTGATCGGGAGTGAACATAGGCTCCTTGCCGTTGAGCACAACGTCAACGAAGTGACGGAGGTTAGCCTCGTGGTGTCCCATACCTGCGGAGTTGTTTACGTTCGGGTCGTAGTCAACCGTGCTTCCGAACTCCTCGGTATAAATGTGGAGCTTGTCGTCAACACCGTCGTGCCAGGACGCGCCGGACTTGGTACCTCTGAACTCGAAATATCTGTCCTCTTTGCCGATGTTTGACGCCCAGGAGACCTCAACCATCAGGTTTGCGCCGTTGTCAAAACGGATGTAAGCGGTGGCAAGGTCCTCTACGTTAAATATTCCTTCCGCCTTTTTCTGACCGCCGGCATTTGAGTGTATCGAGTCGGAAATATCGCTGTCACCGAACTTGCAGTAGGTGTTACCTACTACTGCGATCGGCTTCGGATTGCCCATCAGCCAGATAGCAACGTCTATCATATGTACGCCGAGGTCGATGAGGGGACCGCCGCCGGAGATCTCCTTGGTGGTGAACCAGCCGCCCTTGCCGGGAATACCGCGGCGACGGTGCCAACCGCAGCGAGCCGCGTAGATCTCGCCCATTTTGCCGGCTTCAATGTACTTCTTGAGGAACTTAGAAACCGGCATATAGCGGTTGTTTCTCATAACCATAAGAACTTTTCCGTTCTTTTCAGAGGCAGCCTTCATCTTCTGAGCATCCTCAACGCTTATCGCGTCAGGCTTTTCGCAGAAAACGTGAAGTCCTGCTTCGAGAGCGGCAACTGCGATCTCGCAGTGGAATTTATTGGGGGTACAGATGTCGATCGCATCAAGTCCCTCCATTTTTATGAGGTCTTTGTAGTTGTCAAATCTCTTTACGGTATCGGGATAAAAATCTTTTCCGATCATCAAGTCCATCTGCTGCGGAATAACGTCGCAAAGCGCAACTACTTCGACGTTTTTCATCTTCTTATAGGTAGGGGCGTGAGCCGCTGCGTTTATCCAGCCGCAGCCGATAACGCCTATTCTGAGCTTCTTGTTTTCCATAGTAGCCTCCGCTTTTTAATTAAAGAGTAACTTCTTTACCGGTCTCTGCGGATTTATAGATAGCTTCAAGGATTTTAACCATATTAAGTCCCTGCTCGGGTACGAACATAGGCTTGGTGCCGTTTACCACAACGTCAACGAAGTGGCGGAGGTTAGCCTCGTGGTGACCCATACCGCGGTTGTTGTCAATGTTGGGGATGTAGTCAACCGTTCTGCCGTCTTCCTCGGTGTAGAAGCGAACCTTCTCGTCGCCGCGGGAGGTCCACATAGCGCCGGACTTGGTACCGCGGAGCTCGAAGTATCTGGACTCCTCGTCAATGTTGGATGCCCAGGAGAACTCAAGCTGGAGGCACGCGCCGTTATCAAACTTGATGAAGCCCATTGCAAGGTCTTCAACGTCAAAGGTGCCCTCATCCTTCTTTTCGCCGAACTTGGAGTGCTCCGAGTCGGACGCGTCTGTATCTGCAAACTTGGAGAATGTAGAGCCGACGACAGAAACGGGAGTGGGGTTGCCCATCAGCCACATGGTAAGGTCGATCATGTGAACGCCGAGGTCGATTAAGGGACCGCCGCCCGACTGAGCCTTGGTGGTGAACCAGCCGCCCTTGCCGGGGATGCCGCGTCTTCTCTGCCAACCGCAGCGAGCCGCGTAGATCTCGCCCATGTTGCCGTCCTCAATGTACTTCTTGGTGAAGGAGGAAACGGGCATATAGCGGTTGTTTCTCATAACCATGAGAGTCTTGCCGGACGCTTCAGCCGCGTCCTTCATCTTCTGCGCCTCAACGGTGTTTATCGCATCGGGCTTCTCGCAGAATACGTGAAGGCCACGGTTAAGAGCCGCAACTGCGATTACCGAGTGCATATAGTTGGGGGTACAGATGTCGATCGCGTCGATACCGTCCATATTGATGAGATCCATATAGTCGGTGAATACGTTTTTAACGCCGTACTGATCGGCAAGCTTCTGAGCCTTTTCGGGAATGATGTCGCAGAAGCCAACGATCTCCGCGTTATCCATTTTATCGTAGGAGGGAGCGTGGAACCAGGTGCCCATGCCGCCGCAGCCTACTATACCTACTCTGAGTTTTTCCATTTTAATCTCCTAAATTTGTGGGTTTTGTTTGGTGATGATTCGTTCGTGCCGGTGCGGGACGGATAAGTTGAAAATTGAAAATGGACAAGGCATATAATTCATATATTAAGATAAAATGTGCGTTGCCTTGTCTTGCGAATTTTCGTGTGTAACACGAAAATTCCTGAAATTTACATATATATATGGTCGCGGAATTTTAAAATACCGTCGTAGGGCGGGGGCTTGCTCCCGCCGCTTGGGTCATTCACGGCGGGAGCCCCCGCCCTACAAGGTTCAATGTAATTTTAATAGGTTGTCGTAGGGGCGATCATTGATCGCCCGTTTTTGTTTCGCGGTACACCGTCCCGCCGTGTCATCTTGAGCGGAGTCCGCCCGAGATCCTTCGACTTGAATGACCTTCGGTCATTCCACGCTCAGGATGACATCGGGTGGACGTAGCCGAAAGATCTCGGCGGGATTCTTTCCGCGATAAATAGTTTGTATTAACCGTTAGATTACAGCTTAACTTCTCTGCCGGTCTCTGCGGACTCGTAGATCGCGTTAAGGATCTTAACCATATTTACGCCCTGCTGAGGCTCGAAGATCGGCTCTGCGTCGCCGTTTATAACGTCAACGAAGTGACGGAGGTTACCTTCGTGTGCGGGAGGCGCGAACTGATCGTGGATGTAAGGAGTAAGGTCGGTGCAATACTCACCGTCCTGACCGAATATCTTGAGCATATGATCCGTTCTGTTACCGTGAGCCGCGCCTTCCTTGTCGCCGCGAAGCTCTATAAATACGTCCTCTTTCTTAACGTTGGACGCCCAGGAAACTTCAACCTGGAGGCACGCGCCGTTGTCAAAACGAACGAAAGCCATAGCGAGGTCTTCAACGTCGAATATAGCGTCTGCGCCTTTCTTGGGGTAGGATCTGTGCGACGCGTTACCGAACTTCTGATAAGTAGAACCGGTAACAGACACGGGAGTGGGGTTGCCCATTATCCACATAGCAAGGTCGATCATATGAACGCCGAGGTCGATGAGGGGACCGCCGCCCGATTCCTTTTTGTTAGAGAACCAGCTGCCAAGCGGAGGAGCACCGCGACGTCTCTGCCAGCCGCAGCGAGCCGCGTAGATCTCACCCATCTTGCCGGACTCAACTCTCTCCTTGAGATACTTCATAGTGGGTCTGAAACGGTTGTTTCTTATAACCATGAGTACCTTGCCCGCCTTCTCGGACGCTGCCTTCATAGCCTCAGCTTCAGCTACGGTGGGAGCATCAGGCTTCTCGCATATTACGTGAAGTCCATGCTCAAACGCCGCGATAGCAACGATGGGGTGGAGATAGTTGGGGGTACAGATGTCAACAGCCTCGATACCCTCCATCTTTATCATGTCCTCGTATTTCTCGAAAACTGCGGGAGTTTTGTCGAGATTTTTCTTCTCTGCGTATTCTTTTGCGAATTTTTCTGCTCTTTCAACGATTATATCGCAAAATGCAACGACTTCAACGTTATCCATATTAAGATAGCCGGGAAAATGTGCGCCGCCGAAAATACTGCCGCAACCGACTATACCTATTTTAAGCTTTTTTTCCATAACAGTACCTCTTTTAATCTATATTCGGTAATCAGAGAATAACTTCTTCGCCGGTCTCGGCAGACTTGTAGATAGCCTCAAGAATCTTAACCATGTTAAGACCCTGTTCGGGAACAAACATCGGCTCTGCGCCGTTAAGCACTACGTCAGCGAAGTGACGGAGGTTGCCCTCGTGACCGCCGATTCTGCCTTCAACGGGATCGACAAGGTCTGCATCGTTTGCGCTGCTTTCGCCGTCAATGATGTGAATCTTGTCTTCTTTAATAGCGCCCGCCTTGGTACCGCGGAGCTCGAAGAAAATGCACTCGTCCTGTACGTTGGAAGCCCAGGAAACCTCAACCTGAAGGCACGCGCCGTTATCAAACTTGATAAACGCCATAGCGAAGTCCTCGGTGTCGTGGAGATACTCCTTGCCGTCCTTAACGATACCCTGACCGGAGCCGTCAGCGCCGAACTTGTTGTAGGTACAGCCGGAAACGGATACGGGAGTGGGGTTGCCCATCAGCCACATGGTAACGTCTATCATATGTACGCCGAGGTCGATGAGGGGACCGCCGCCCGACTCTTTTTTGTTGCAGAACCAGCTTCCGTGAGGAGGACCGCCGCGACGTCTCTGCCAGCCGCAACGAGCCGCGTAGATCTCACCAAGCTCGCCTCTTTCAATTTTCTCTTTAAGTGCCTGCGCGTCACCGTAACGGTTGTTTCTCATAACCATGAGAACCTTGCCCGCCTTCTCGGACGCTTCCTTCATCTTGGTAGCTTCGGCAACGCTTATCGCGTCCGGCTTTTCGCAGAATACGTGAAGTCCGCGCTCAAACGCCGCAACCGCAACGATGGAGTGCAGATAGTTGGGGGTACAGATGTCTACCGCGTCAATGCCGTCCATGTTTATGAGGTCCATATAGTTCTCAAAAACTGCGGGCATTTTATCGGTCTTTTTAGCCTCAAAATACATTTTAGCGTATTTTTCCGCTCTGTCTACCTGAATATCGCAGAACGCAACCAGCTCAACGTTATCCATTTTAAGATAAGCGGGGAAATGCGCCCAATCAAGGATGCCGCCGCAAGCGACGACGCCTATTCTAAGTTTCTTTTCCATAATTATATTCCTTTACAGTTTGAATTTATATTAAAGGAGAACTTCGCGTCCGGTCTCTGCGGACTTGTAGATCGCCTCAAGGATCTTAACCATATTGAGTCCCTGCTGGGGTACGAACACGGGATCCGCGCCGTTAAGCACCACGTCAGCGAAGTGACGGATGTTGCGTCTGTGAGGATCTTCGCTGTTTACGTTGTCTACGTTCGGGTCGTAGTCAACCGTTTTGCCGTACGCCTCGGTGTAGAACATCAGCTTCTCGTTTTCACTCGTCCAGGATGCGCCGGACTTGGTGCCGCGGAGCTCAAAATATCTGGACTCGGTGTCGATGTTTGATGCCCAGGAGAACTCAAGCTGCAGGCACGCGCCGTTGTCAAAACGGATAAAACCGGTAGCAAGATCCTCAACGTCAAAGGTGCCGTTATCCTGCGCTTCGCCGTACTTGGAATGTACCGAGTCGGAGGTGGTGGTCTCAGCAAACTTGGTATAGGTAGAACCAACGACAGAAACGGGAGTGGGGTTGCCCATCAGCCACATGGTAAGGTCGATCATGTGTACGCCGAGGTCGATGAGGGGACCGCCGCCCGACTGCTCTTTGGTGGTGAACCAGCCGCCCTTGCCGGGAATACCGCGGCGTCTCTGCCAGCCGCAGCGAGCCGCATAGATCTCACCCATCTTGCCGTCTTCGATATACTTTTTGGTAACCTTGGATACGTTCATAAAGCGGTTGTTTCTGATTACCATCAGAGTTTTGCCGGATTTCTCCGCCGCGTCCTTCATCTTCTGAGCCTCAACGGTGTTTATAGCGTCAGGCTTCTCGCAAAGAACGTGCAGACCACGCTCAAGAGCCGCAACCGCGATGGTGGAGTGAAGGTAGTTGGGAGTAGCGATACCTACGGCATCAATACCTTCCATATTTATAAGGTCAAGATAGTTTTCAAATACGTTGGCTACGCCGTACATATCGGCAAGTCTCTGTGCTCTTTCTATCTTGATGTCGCAAAATGCGACTATTTCGATGTTTTCAATAGCGTCGTAAGAGGCAGCGTGCGCGCCGGAACCCATTCCGCCGCATCCGATAAGACCAATTCTGAGTTTTTTCATTTTACTATGCCTCCTTAACTTAGAGAAGAACTTCTCGTCCGGTCTCTGCGGACTTGTAGATAGCTTCAAGAATCTTAACCATATTCAGGCCCTGCTCGGGAGTGAACATAGGCTCAACACCGTTGAGTATTACGTCAGCGAAATGTCTGAGGTTAGCACCGTGTGCTCCGCCTCCGCCGGACGGGATAGGCTCGAGG
>CAZGHD010000011.1:0-31024 GCA_964525525.1 uncultured Lachnospiraceae bacterium
ACGGGAACAGGAACTCAAAGTCGGTAGTTGCCTTGGAATAGAAGCAAAGCTCTTCGGGATCGTGATCGCGAAGGCGGAGATTATCCTTGCTTACGCCGAGATTGTAAAGGAAGTTAGCGCAATAATCCTTCCAGTAAGCAAACCACTCAAGGTCGGTACCGGGACGGCAGAAGAACTCAAGCTCCATCTGCTCAAACTCACGGGTTCTGAATATAAAGTTACCGGGAGTGATCTCGTTTCTGAACGCTTTACCGATCTGACCAACGCCGAAAGGAAGCTTCTTTCTGGTGGTTCTTGCGATATTCTTGAAGTTTACGAAGATACCCTGTGCGGTCTCAGGACGAAGATAAAGCTCCGCGCTCGAATCCTCGGTAACACCCTGATAGGTCTTAAACATAAGGTTGAATTTACGGATAGCAGTGAAGTCAGCCTTACCGCAAGAAGGACATACTATTCCCTCTTTCTCGATATATTCAGCCATCTCCTCGTTGGTCCAGCCTGCGGGATTTACGTCAAGATTATTTTCTGCCGCATGATCCTCAATAAGCTTGTCCGCACGGTGGCGGGTCTTACAGGCCTTACAGTCCATAAGGGGATCGGAAAATCCACCAACGTGACCGGAAGCCACCCATACCTCGGGGTTCATGATAATAGCGCTGTCAAGACCGACGTTGTACTTGGACTCCTGAACGAACTTCTTCCACCAAGCGCGCTTAACGTTATTTTTGAGCTCAACTCCGAGCGGGCCGTAGTCCCAAGAGTTAGCAAGTCCGCCGTAGATCTCGGAACCGCTGTATATAAATCCGCGGTTTTTACACAGCGAGACCACTTTTTCCATAGTTTTTTCTTTGTTGTCCATTTTTATATCTCCTAATAATTATTTACTCTGTTATATCGTAGGGTAAGCGATGGCTGTAAAACATATCGACAGCATTTTTTACCTCAGGGATAAACACGGTCTCTCCGTTTTCACCCTCCGAATATTTGCCGGGATAGGTCATCTCGTAGCAGTTGTACGATGAATATGAGAATATCAGCTCCGCGTTGGAGAGCAGAAATTCAACGGTAATATTGGTATCAACAAGCTCTGATATTTTTGAGAAAAGAGTTGTTATCTGGGTAAGATTTGCATCGCGGGTAGCACGGGTCATAAGCGCCATAAGATATTTCACGGTAGTCGTTCCGCGCATAGACGCGTCCGAATAACCGCCGTAGCGAAGCACCTGCTCGGCTCCCGTGCCTTTAAGCGTTCTGTTGCCCTTTCCTATATCAATGGTCAATTCCTGAGCCTCGTCGGTATATTCCATATCGCACGGAACCTCGATCTCAACCGGCCCTATCTCGTCAACGACCGCTTCAAGCTCCTCTACGCTGATACATATGTGATAATCTATCACAAGTCCGGTAACTGCCTCAACCTTGTGGCGAAGGAAGTCAACACCCTTTGATGCGTAAAGAGACCCGATCTCGATATTTCCGCCCTCGGAAAGCACTATCATACTTCCGGGGATATAGGTAAAGGTAACCTCGCGGCGTTCTTTATCCACGCGCAAGACCACCATAGAGTCAGCCTCTATCTCGCGGTATCTGAAAAATCCCGACTGCATATATTTGGTCGCGTCGGAGACCTCTTTCATTTCGTACTTATCCTCTCCCCAAAGCCAAAGGTCGGGGTTATAGTCGTCAAATCTTTCTCTCTGAAGGTCGGTACCGATCAAAAGCACGTTAAATGAATTTCCCTTGGTTTCAGGTCCGTCGGTTGTATCTCCGTTCGGAACAGTGGTATCGTCGGGAGTAAAAGTACCGTCAACAGACACGCCCGTATCGTCAGGAGACACGGCTGTCGCCTCAAGCGCGTAGTTTACACAAAAATACGAGGCAAACCCGAATATAACCAAAGAAATAGCAAAAGTTATAATAAAATTTTTAAAAGCAGAAAGCAATCGGCATCCTCCTTTTTTATGATATACGTATTATATTATATAATAAAACGAAAGATAATTCAATACAAAAGTGTTAAATTATTCGTCCGGGATATTTATTTTTCCCTATCGCCCAAAGTCAACACAGGATATTTTGTTTTATATATACATTATATAACACATATCACGCGAAAAAGTAATAAAATAACTCGTTTGGCATATATTTATATCAAATATTTTCTTTACGAGGTCGGTGCAAATGATAAGGTTAAACGGCAGTAAAGAACGGTGCGAGGTACTCGCCGAGTATCTCGTCGATAATGGGGCAACGGTGCGCCGCGTAGCCCGCCGATTCGGGATAAGCAAAAGCACGGTACATAAAGACGTAACCGAGAAATTAAAACGTGTTAATCCCGCGCTCGCACGCCGGGTAAAGGAAGTGCTCGACCAGAACAAAGCCGAGCGACACCTGCGCGGCGGCGAAGCCACGAAACAAAAGTACCTCATACTAAACGAAAAGCAGTAGAAAATAGATAAAATGGGATGCCAAAGCATCCCATTTTTGCTGTTTATTTACTCACAAATTTCTTTGTAAAATAGTAATGGGCGTATCGCCTAAATCCTTAGTGATTATGGGAACTTCCTGCCCATGTTAAAGTTTTCTGTCCAGCTTCAGCCAAAGATTCAATCGCAATAACATCGAGAACGGTTCCGTCGTCACCCTTGTTTACAATTCCAAAAACGCGAACCCATGAATTATCGGGAATGTCTTTTTCTAAATAAGCAAGAGGAAGTCCGCAAACGGTCTCAGAGCCATTGTTATTTAATGTTCTGTATACATACGGAACAGAATCTTCATTCAAATTTGAAGAATACACACCTTCAATTTGGAATACACGACCTACATAAGAATCTGTGTGATAGATCATTTCTATAACAGTATCAGCATAATCAGAATCAGTAATAATTTCGAGATCAGAGCCTATTGCTTCAATTAATTCTTTTTCTTCCGATGAAAGTGAAATTGTCTCAATGGGTTGTGCATCTTCATTATCAGATGACTGTTCATTACTGCAAGCACATATTAACAGTAACGTAACCAATAAGAAAAAGAGAACTATTTTTTTCATTTTATTTTCCCCTTAATATTAACTATTCCGGCGAAGTACATTACTCCGCCGGAATGATTTTTACACAATCATACTATTTTGTCACGATAAATATAAATTAAGTTACAATCGTATCAAAACATCAGATAGTGTGAAATTAGAACATAGTCTTTCCGCAGCTGCACATATAAGTAACGGCATTACCGTTTACAACAGCTTTATAATTATGGGTATGAACCTGAGTAAGCTTTGACACCTTGGCAGTTTTGGTTGCACCGCAATCGTTGCAAGTAAAGGTCTTTTCACCTTCAGTATTTGCGGTAGGCTCGATAGTTACAACGCCGTCGTCCCAAGCATGCTCAACTACAGCCACCTCGTCTGCAGTGTAAGTATCGCCACATGCGCAGGCGTAAGTGGTATAACCAGCTTCAGTGCAAGTAGGAGCAGTTACTACTGCTTCATAGGTGTGTGCAATTACAGCAACCTCGTCAGCAGTGTAGGTATCGCCACATGCACAGGTGTAAGTGGTGTAACCAGCTTCAGTGCAGGTAGGCTCGGTTACTACTGCTTCATAAGTATGAACATGATCGTTAAGATCTGCAACTATATCAATTGCATCGCAATCCTCGTTCTTGCAAGGACGGTATATAACCAGTTTTTCTTCGTCGAGAGTTTCCTCGCCCCACTCGTGATCTGCAAGGAATGCCTTGTAACCAAGGTTAGCATCACAATACTCACAAGCATATTTACCAATACCGTTAGCGGTACAGGTTGCAGGTTTCAGAACTTCAACACGAACCGCGCTATGAGCGTTTGCATCTACAGGAATTTCGGTTCCTGCATCAATTGCTTCGCCACACTCAGAGCATTCTACTCTACCGGTAAATCCGGGGTCTTTACAAGTAGGAGCCTTGTCTTCTACTGCTTCGGGAGAGTGTCCCTTAGCAGGCTCTGCAAGCTCGCCTTCAAAAGCAATTACACGAGTCTCTTCGCAACCGTCGTTACCACAGAACTGCTCAACGCCTGCGGCGTTTACACAATCCGCTTCAACTACATCTCCGTCTACCCATTCGTGACCGAGTGCTTCGGTCTCTTTGGTTTCGGTATAGTCGCAACGGCTGCACTTGAGAGTATCAAGACCACCCTCGATACAGGTTGCTGCAACATAGTCTTCGTTTTCTTTGTCAAGTACCATGTCATGGCCGAGTGCTTCACTATCTTCAACTACGGTAGCTTCACCTACTGCGCCGCAAACAGTACACTGTTCGCCAACCATTGCAGGGCTGTCACAGGTTGCATCTATGGTAGTTTCCTCCATAACATGCTCGCCGGTTGCTTCGATTACTTTGGTATCTTCTGCGCCACAAACAGTACAGAAATAAAGTTCCTCACCATCTTCTGCGCAGGTTGCGTCTTTGCCGGCACCCTCTAACAATTCCCAATCATGGCTTGCAGGGATAACCTTGTAACCCATATTAGCGCCGCAGTATTCGCAAGCGTACTTACCAATACCATTAGCCTCACAGGTTGCATCTTTCAAGGTACCAACGAGCTCTGCTTTATGAGCAGTTGCATCTGCAGGAACTTCAGTTCCTTCATTTATTACTTTATCACAAACGGAACATACTACCTTACCGGTAAGACCAGCTTCGCTACAAGTAGGAGCTACGTCTTCCACTGCTTCGGGAGTGTGTCCTTTAGCAGGTTCAGAGGGAACCCCCTCAACCGGAACTATCTGAGTCTTGCCACAATCGCTACAAGTCTGTTTAATGCCGGAAGGATTTTCGCAGTCAGCATCAACTATCTCGTCGTTTCCCCAAGACCACCAGTGACCGTAAGGTTCGCGTTCTTCGTACTTTATCTCGCCACAATATCTACACTGGCGTACTCGAACGCCACCTTCTTCGCAGGTAGGATCGACTCTATCCTCGTGGTCAGTCAAGGTTCTAAACCAGTGATCCAGTGCTTCAGAGCCCTCAACCACAGTAGCTTCACCTACTGTACCACAAATAGTGCACTGTTCGCCAACCATTGCAGGGCTGTCGCAAGTTGCATCTATGGTAGTCTCTACCATATTATGTCCGTCGTACTGTGCGTACCAAGTGTGACCACACGAAACGCACTCGAATTTTCCGATACCACGGATTCCCTCTGCACAATTAGCCTCTTTCAGCACCGACACAATACCATATTCCGCATGATCACATTCATCAGCGGCAGATACTGAAACAGGGATAAGAGAGAGAACCATCATGATCATAAGAATCCATGATATCAATCTTCTTTTGTTGTTCATTTTCTCCTCCAATTATATATAAAAATTTTTAGGGGTCATAAATAATAATGTAGATATATCATCCGTGAAAATTAACTTTTCTTTGTCCACCTCATTCCGATTGGTTTGTTCAGTATTATTTCTGTGATTTCTTACAACATCATTCCCTATACCAAAAATCACCGCCTTATCCCGAAAATGTTCTCAAAAGCACAGCAACATATTACTATTATTGCGAGCTATGGGCTATATATAGACCAATTGTACCATATATAGCCCATTTTGTCAAGAGAAATGGGCTATAATTAGACTATATTTTTTTTGGAGGTTATTATGGATACTTATTCTGCTGTCAGAGACAGGTTATTATATTTATGTAACGAAAAGCGTATGTCCATCCATAAATTAGCCATGGAATCTGCCGTACCACCATCAACAATAAAAAACATTTTATACGGTAAAAGTCAAAATCCGGGCATAGTAACGCTGAAAATGCATTGCGACGGACTGGAAGTTACGCTTATAGATTTTTTCAACACACCAACCTTTCAAAACCTTGAACAGGAAATAAAATGAGCAGGCATTTGCTAATCCGCAAATGCCTGCTCTCCGTTTCTGTTGATTTATCTATGCTCGCGCAAAAACTCATCCATCAACTCGATTGCTCTTGTGATGTGCTTTATCGAGTATGCGTACGAAATTCTCGCGTTACCCTCTCCGCACGCGCCGAACGCCGTGCCGGGAACTATTGCAACGCCTTTTTCGCGGATCAGCTTTTCCGCAAATTCGTCTGACGTCATGCCGTATCCGCTGACGTTCGGGAACACGTAAAACGCTCCCTCCGGCTCAAAGCATCCGAGACCTATCTCGCGCAAAGCTTTGACGATATATCTTCTTCTGTGGTCGTATTCCGCCTTCATATACTCAATATCGTCATCGCCTGCGACCATAGCCTCAAGCGCGGCGTACTGACAGGTAGTGGGCGCACACATGATCGCAAACTGATGTATTTTAAGCATATGTTTTGCTATCTCGGCGGGCGCGCAGACGTAACCTATTCTCCATCCGGTCATAGCGTACGCTTTTGAAAATCCGCTTGCGAGAACCGTTCTTTCTGCCATTCCGTCAAGAGTGGCAATAGACACGTGTTTACATCCGTAGGTAAGCTCGGAATATATCTCGTCTGACAGCACAGCAATATTGGTGCCTCTGAGAATCTCGGCTATCGGTTCAAGATCCTCACGCGTCATTATCGCGCCGGTCGGATTGTTGGGATAAGGCAGAATAAGCAGCTTGGTCTTCGGCGTGATCGCTGCGCGAAGCTCGTCGGGTGTGAGCTTGAATTTATTTTCTTCCTTTGTGTTGATTATCACGGGTTTGCCGCCCGCCATCTCAACGAGAGGCTCGTAGCAAACGAACGCCGGCATCGGAATTATTACCTCATCGCCGGGAGCAACCAGGGTACGAATAGCGATGTCTATCGCTTCACTTCCGCCGACGGTGACTATTATCTCATTTGTCGGATCAAATTTGAGCGAGAAACGTCTGTCAAGATAATCGGATATAGCCTGGCGAAGCTCGATAGTACCGCTGTTTGAGGTATAGTACGTCATTCCCTTTTCAAGGCTCTCGATACCCGCCTCTCTGATATGCCACGGAGTCTCAAAGTCGGGCTGACCGACGGTGAGCGAGATAACGTCCTTCATCTCGCTGAGCATATCGAAAAACTTTCGTATTCCCGAGGGTTTTAAATCTCTTGCAACCCCGGAAACTATCTTTGAGTAGTCCATCATACGGGTGAGTTTCCTCTCTGATCTATTTCCTTGGCGCCGTAGATAATGCCCTTGTCCTTATATTTGCAAAGCACGAAGTGAGTAGCGGTGGACACGATTGCGTCCATCGGAGCTATCTTCTGCGCGACGAAAAGCGCAACGTCCTTCATAGTCTTGCCCTCTATCATTATGGCAAGGTCAAAGCTGCCCGACATAAGATAAACGCTGGTTACCTCGGGATAGTTGTATATCTTTTCAGCAACTCGGTCAAATCCGCGGTCGCGCTGGGGAGTTACCTTGAGCTCGATCAAAGCGCTTACGTACTCTCGGTCGGTCTTGTCCCAGTCTACCATTGCCTGATAACCGAGGATCACCCCGTTACGTTCGTATTCGTCCACCATTTTCTTTATATCACCGGTCTCTTTGCCGAGCATAACCGCAAGCTCTTCTGCGGTAAGTTTTCCGTTTTCTTCAAGAAGTTTGAGCAGTTTCATCATTTTTTATTGCCTCCTTTGTTATCTCATTTATTTATCTTTTTCAGTGCCGATTCAAACGAAAGTCCGTATTTGTCGGTAATGTCACGCGCGTAACTCTTACCGTCCGGTTTCTTTCTGACTATTTTAAAGCTCCTCTTTCCGTCTGTGATCTCCGCCACAATAGAGTCAAGCTTCACTCCGCCGTACTCTGCGGTCTTTTCGTTTATTTCATCTATGCGCGCCGCAAGCTCGTGAAGGTGGGTGGAGAATATTCCACGGCACCCTACCACGCTGAACGCCGCAAGAAGCTCTGCCGCTATATACGACGCCTCGTACGCGCCGGTAGAGGACAGCGATTCGTCAAGCAGGATCATACTGTCCGGCGTAACCTTTTCAAGAATAACGCCGAGACGCGCGCACTCCTCGCCAAGTCGTCCTTTATCTATTGTATCCTCGCCGCCTGCGGGGAAATGGGTAAATACCGCGTCAACCGGACTTATCTTGAGCGAATTTGCCGGAACGGGCATGCCGAGCTGTGCCATTATCTGCGCCATACCGACGGCGCAGGTGATAACCGATTTACCGCCTCGGTTAGGACCGGTAAGAACGAATATCTTTGCATCCGAGTCAAACTCCAGATCGTTTTGTACGATACCCGATTCCGCTCTGAGCGCGATGTCGGGATTGTATATTCCCTCGGCGCAGAATACCTTATCCGCGGTACTATAAATCTCGGGCATACATACGGGGAATCCCTCTTGCTTTAGTTTTGAGACGAACCTCGCACCCTTGACGAGCAATTCTATCTCGGGCATTATCTGAAGAAGAAAATCTGTATTTTCAAGAACGTACTCGTTTACTATCTTTCTCCAGCCCTTGACTGATGACTTAAACACGTCGTTTATTGCAGAATTAAACGCGTGTGAAAGTGCCATTTGTCTGTTTTCCGAATGAAAGCGTTCAAACGGAACCAGCGGAGCGATGCAGGTGTACTCGTCCTTTTTGAAGTTAAAGCTGAGTATCTTTTCAAGTATATCGCCCGACTTAAACTCTATCGGATTTACAGACAGAACGCCCGCGTTTGTAGGTCTGAGCTGACCGTCAAGATTTACGCCGACAGTGATACTCTTTATCTCGCGCACACGTCCCGAAAGAGCGTTCAGCTTTTCATTGAGTTCTTTATAATAGTCACTTTCGGTCAAGGTAGTAATGGTATCTGTCAAGCGGACAAACGGCTCGCTTTTCACGTTTGATTTGACCGAGGCAAGTCCCTCGCTCAGCTTTTCAATGCAGGAAATGTAAAGCTCTATCTCGGTTATGCTTGTAAGATAACTCTCGGTAGAGTCTCCCGCGCCGCTGTCAAGCCGTCTGAGCTCTATTATATCGTTGAGTATGGGAAACACCGATAAAAGCACGTCGCCGAGGCGCGGATTTTCCATAACGTCGGCAAAAACCGCCTGGCGGAATCTTATAGTTTCGGGATCGGTTGACAGATGATCGGAAAGAGACGAGCCCTCAAGCTCAAGATATTCTCCGAGTCCGAGCTCGTTTATCACCTCTGCCGAAACGTTCGGAACAAGTTCGCCTTTTTCGTGTTTTTCCTGTATCTCCTTGCTTTTGTAAAGCAGGCTGAAAGATTCATTTATTATCATACAAAAATCTCTCTTACTCTGTTAATTTATTTTATTCATCTGCGGTTTCCCGTCGTGAAATACCGTAACGTATCCAAAGCCGGCAGACGCAAGAAAATCATACGTATCTTTGATACCCGCGCCGACAAATTCACTTCCGTGAGAGTCAGACCCACAGGTAACGAGCTCTCCCCCGCACTCGCTGTAAAGCCGCATCAGCTCATGGGTCGGCATTGTCATTTCCGCGCCCGAACGCAGGGTGGATGTGTTGATCTCAAGTGCTTTTCCGCTTTCGATCACCTTTTTGTAAAAGGCTTTTATCTCGGGATAAAACGCGGCAAGGTCAATATCTCTGCCCGCCAGCTTGACGTATCTGTGCATATAAGTAAAATGCCCTATCGTACTGATTCCGTCAAAATCGCACAGGTCGCACAGACCGTCAATCGACGAACGGAAAAGCTTTTCAATATGCTTATCTGTCAGCTGGGTATAATCAATAAAGGAATAATCGGGCACTCCCGGGTAATTGTGAAGCGAGCCGATGACAAATTCATATCGGTATTTATCAAGGAACCCGCGTGCCGCTTCGGGATATTCCATCGCCTGACCGAGCTCTATCCCATAACCGACGTACAGCCTGCCCGCGTACTTTTCCTTTGCGGCGAGCACGTCACGGCGGATACAGTCACAGTCGATCTCGGGATATATCCCCTCGACCACGCCATTTATATCAAGATGATCGGTTATCGCGATCTCCGAGAGTCCCGCTTCTATTGCCGCCTCGCAAAGAGAGTCAACCTCTCCGCGAAAATCCTGCGGCCCGTCAAAGGAGTATTTTGTATGAGTATGGGTATCCGCAAGATACAAAATCATCACGTCCGATCATAAAATACGTTTTAATAATATATTATATCACAAAATCAAGCGTTTGAAAAGATGATTTTCAAAAAAAGAACGGGAGCGTCTCAAATTAATGAAACGCTCCCGGAATATTTTAATCTTCCATCTGTTGTTTGTAAACTTTAAGTACGGTATTGACCTTTCTGCCATATACCTCGTGCTGAGTTGCAAAGGAACGGCCGCCATCGGCGATATAATATCTATACTGTCTCGGATAGTCGTTTGCGAGAGTGTGTATGTATATCCAAGCAGCATCTATCGTTATTCCGGCAACAACTTTGTCTATCATTCTTCTTGATTCAGCATCAGACATATACTGGCCTTTAAGAACCGTATCAAGATATGCAGGTATGGTGTCGCGGTAAGAGAAGGAAGCCATAGCCTCAAGCACCGCACCTACCATCTCAGGTCTTTCGTTGGTAATCGGAATTACCGCAGCGCCGTAATAGTCGTGGCTAAAGGAATAATAATCCTTCTGATTTTCGTCGTACTTGGGGAAAGGAAGAACACCGTAATCGTCCTGCATATTACGCATGGTATCTTTTTCAGCAAAGCCGAGTCTCTCAACAAGAAACAGATTGGTTCCGCTTGCGAAATGCACCTCGGGACGGTCGCAGCTGTAAGAGGTCTCTACGTCGGTGCCTACGTTAGCGGTTATGCTTCCCTTGAGCTCGTTTATCATAACGTATATTTTTTCAAGTGCGGTATACATCTTGTCGGTATTTACGTCAAACTCAAACCAACCGTCGTTCGTTCTTGAAAATACGCTTATATCAAATCCGCTCCAGATAGCGTCGATGGGGAAATATCTGTCGTAAGCTATACCGTAAACGTCCTCAAGGTCACGGATACTGTTACCGTTAATGTCATCGTAAAGATCTCCGCCGAGCTCGATAAATTTATCGAACGTCCAATCACCGGCATCAACTATATCGTAAAGATTTGAAAGATCGGGCTTTCCTACCGAGTAGTCCTCAGCAAGTGATTTATTATAATATACGGCATAGGTATTTTTCAAAAGAGACAAAAAGGCTGAACCGGTGGTAATATAAAGTGAATCAAAAATCTTCGCTTCTTCATTGAAGTTCTGCGACCACCAAGGTTTGTCAAGATCAAGATGGTCGACCGTATAAAGGTCGATCAAAAAATCCTGAAAAACGTACATAGAAAGACCGGCGTTATCCGAGATAACGGCGTCGTAAATATCATCCCCGGAGGTGAGTATCTTCTGCATCTCCTGTCCGACGTCTTCAACTCTGACGTTTTCTATCTCAACTCCGAGTCTGTCCTCAACGTAAAGCTCGCGGTTATACAGAGAGTCGTTCAACGCGTTACTGTTAAGATCCTCGACGGTAAAATCAACCTCAAAAAAGCTGATACCGCCATTTTCATTTTCTTGGTTCTCTCTTGTCAGAAAGACTACCTTTTCACCGCCGAAGTCAAGCTCGGGAAGCTCGTCCGGCTGGTAGTAAACCGTATCACTGCTCGGTTTAGTAGATGTCGGAGCTTTGGTGGTATCATTTGCGTTTTTACTTCCATCGGAAGAACAAGCCGAAAAAGAGGCGAGCAACGCCGGCACGAGAATTATACTTAAAAGTCGTTTTATCATATTTATAACCTTTCTATTTGCACGGGTAGTTGTTGTTTATGATTATACCATACGATTTAACTTTTGTAAATATGCTCATATGCTCACATAAAAACACGCGGCATTCCTTTGCGTCGGAATGCCGCGTGAGAAAATTATTTATCCATCTGGTTTTTGTATACTTTGAGTACCGTCTCAACTTTTTTCTTTGATGACTCGTGCTGAGAAGCGTACGACTGATCGCCTTCAGGGAACATATATCTGTACTCTGCAGGATAACCGTTTGCAAGGGTGCCGAGATATATCCACGCCGCGTCTACCATAAATCCGTCAACTACTATATCTATCATTTGTCTTGACTCTGCGTCTGACATATACTGTCCTTTAAGAACGGTATTGAGATAAAGCGGCATTGTTTCGCGGTATGAATAGGATGCCATAGCCTCAAGAGTAGCCGCTACTATTTCGGGATTCTCGTTAGTTATCGGGATAGCAAATGCGGTGTATTCATCGTGCGAGTAAGAATAATATTCCTTTTGATTCTCATCATATTTCGGGAAAGGAATTATTCCGTAATCGTCCTGCATGTTACGAAGAGTCTCTCTCTCTGCGTAGCCCAAACCGGCAACGAGGAAGAGGTTTGTACCGTTGGCGAAGTATATTTCGGTATTATCAATACTGTAGGTAGTACCGTCGCTATCCTGAACGTTAGCAGAGATACTTCCGACGGTTTCATAAAGCATATTGTAGACTTTACCGAGTGCGGTATAGAGCTTATCGGTATTTACGTCCAGCTCGTACCAGTCGTCAGAGGTCTTTGAGAAAACGTTAATATTAAATGAGCTCCAGATAGCGTCTATCGGGATATAGTCGTCGAAAGCGATACCGTAAACGTCCTCAAGGTCACGACTGGTATTACCGTTACTGTCCTGATAGATGCCGCCGCCGATCTCAACGAATTTATCCCAGGTCCAATCGCCGTCTTTAACTACGCTGTAAATATCGGCAAGCTCGGGAATATCCGATGCATAGTCCTCTGCAAGAGCCTTGTTGTAGTACACAGCATATGTGTTTCTCATAACAGAAAGGAAAAGAGAACCGGTGGAAAGATAGAGCGAATCGAGGAACTCTGCCTCGGCATTAAATTTCTGCGACCACCACGGCTTATCAAAATCAAGATAATCAAGCGTGTAGAGGTCTACGAGATAATCTTCGAACGCGTACTTTGACAGCGAATGGTTTGCGTGGAGATAAGCGTCGTATACGTCGTCTCCGGAGTTGAACATCTTCAGTATTTCATCACTGATTTCGTTAACAGAAACCTGAACGTTGTTGATCTCAACGCCGATCCTGTCCTCCACGTTGAGCTCACGGTTATATATAGAGTCATTAATTACGTCACTCGAAAGTTCTTCAACGGTAAACTCAGGCTTGCGGTCTACCTGTCCCTCATCATTGTAAATGCTGGTGGAAAGGATAGTAACCGTTTCCCCGCCGAAATCAAGCTCGGGGAGTTCATCCGGCTCATAATAGATAGTCTCATCGGATGGGGCAGTTGTGGTAGGGGTTTTGGTCGTGTCTTTGGGCTTTTCACTGCTGCCGCCCGAACAAGCGACAAAGGAAAGCGTGAGCAAAGCCGCAAGCATGACACTTAAAATTCTTTTAGCTAAATTCATTTTTACTCTCCTAAAAATAATATCTCTAATAACATATTACACCATATCGAAAAAATTGTCAACAAATACCGAAATTATTTAACAAAAAAGTAAAATATAGCACCGATTTACCCCAAATACGGTTGACAATAAACTTCAAAGAAGTTAAAATATATACAAGCATATAATCAGTTATCCTATGGAGATTTATATATGTATCACGACTACGACATGAAAAAAATACTTGAACGCGTACGTACCTGCGGAAAGAAGAAGCTGATCGTCGACACAGATACCTACAACGAGGTTGACGATCAGTTTGCAGTTACATACGCCCTGCTTTCAGACGATATAGACGTTCTCGCACTTACCGCCGCGCCTTTTGACAGTAAGGCCGTCACTCCGGCCGAGGGTATGGAGGCAAGCTATCAGGAGCTTTTGCGTATACGCAAATACGTAGATCCGAAAAACGAGCGTAACGTCCCCTGTTACCGCGGTTCTGCCGAGTATATGAAAAACATAGTCACCCCAATAAAGAGCGAAGCAGCGGAAAACATAGTCCGCATTGTAAATGAATCGGACGAAACCGTTTACATCGCCACTATCGGCTGCTTTACCAACGTTGCGTCCGCTATCTTGCTCGATCCGTCCATTATGGATAAAGCGGTAATCGTTATGATAGGAACACAGACCTTCGAGTGCGGCAGTGCAAACGACACCAACGTAGGCGAAGATAGGGTAGCCGCGCGTATTATTTTTGAATGTGGAATTCCCGTTGTGGTTCTTCCCGTTTTCGGCTCCACAGGCAAGGTGCAGGCATCAAACGCCGAGTTAAGCTATTACCTTTGGGATCAGGCAGGTGAGATAGGCAACTTCCTCTGCCGCAACGTTTACGATCACCACGGCAGCACGATGACCGAAAACGGCCAACGCCTTAACCCCGTTCGGCGCGGACTCGTTGACGTCGCGGCAATAGCTTTTCTCCGCGAAACGGATAAAATGATGAAGTTAGATATAGTTCCCGCACACTCGGTAGACTCAAACGGATTCTGGCGCTGTCTTGACGAGGACAGAGAGATGATTTATGCCTCCGACTCGTACGCGGCGAATATTCTCGCCGATATGTATAACGTACTCAGAGCGGCCGCAAAAAAATAATACACCTTTACTTGGAGGCAAAAAATGTACCACGATTATGATATGAAAAAAATAATCGAACATATATCACAAACCAAAAAGAAAAAGCTGATCGTCGACACCGATACGTTCAGCGGCTTAAACGATCCGTTTGCAGCCGCTTACGCTATGGTGGCAGACGATATTGAGCTTCTTGCGGTCACTGCCGCTCCGTTTTCCGATTGTCCGGCAAGCGGAATGAAAACAAGCTACGACGAGCTCGTAAAAGTGCGGGATTTCATCTCCGCCGCTACTCCCTGTTACCGCGGCTCTGCCGAGTATATGAAAAATATCATTACGCCGTCAATAAGCGAAGCGGCTGAAAACATAGTCCGCATAGTAAACGAAGCAGACGACGTCGTTTATATCGCAGTGCTCGGTTGCTGTACGAACGTTGCGTCAGCTCTCCTGCTTGACCCGTCCATTGCGGACAAGGCGGTGATAATTCTGTTAGGATCCCAAAAATCGGAAACCGAACCCGCAAACGGCGCAAACATCGCGCAGGACCGCAACGCCGCCCGCGTGATTTTTGAATGCGGAGTTCCTGTCGTGTTTCATCCCGCGGTCGAGTGCGGATATATTCCGCGTGTTGCGACAAATGTAGAATTTGCCTATTATTTCGAAGAAAAGTGCGGCGATATAGGCAGATACCTTTACAAAAACTTTATAGAGCCCCACGCCGCACCGCTTGACGAATGCGAATGCTGTAACATCACTCTGCGCCCGGTATTTGACATAGCGGCAATATCTTTTGTACGCAATGCAGATTCAGTATGGACAAAGATAAAGCCGGCACTTTCGATTGATAAAAACGGCGGCTGGGTTGATCTCAATACCGACAGAAAAATGATCTACGTAGACGGCTTTGAGCGAGACCGTATTATGTCGGATTTCTTTAATACAATAAGCCCCGCAAAGATAAAATAAAAACAGGAGCATAAGAATATGTACCACGATTACAGTTACGAAAAAATTCTTGACCATATCAAAACGTGCAAGAGTAAAAAGGTAATAGTCGACACCGACACCTATAACGAGATAGACGATCAGTTTGCAGTAGCGTACGCTATGCTTTCAGACGATTTGGACGTCCTCGCGCTTAACGCCGCTCCGTTCACGAACGAGCGCTCGACAGGCCCCGCTGACGGCATGGAGCAAAGCTATGAGGAGCTTTTGAAGATCCACAAATGCATAGACCCCGAAAACAAAAGAGGCATTCCCTGCTACCGCGGCTCTACCGAATATATGAAAAATATCATCACTCCCGTAAAGAGCGATGCGGCAGAAAACATCGTCCGTATAGTAAACGAGGCAGACGATATAGTTTATATCGCAATGTTAGGCTGCTTCACCAACGTAGCGTCCGCCCTCTTGCTTGACCCTTCAATTATGGACAAAGCAGTAATCATTATGATAGGTACGCAGACATTTGATCTTGTCAGCGCAAACGATTTTAACTTAAAGCAGGACCGCGCTGCCGCCCGCATTATCTTTGAATGCGGAATCCCCGTAGTCATTCTTCCCGTTGAAGGCTCAACCGACAAAGTTCAGCTTTCAAACGCAGAGATGACATATTACCTCAAGGATCAGGCAGGCGAGATAGGTAACTTCCTCTGCCAAAATATATATGAAGACAACGAGCCTCCGATAAGAGAAAGCGACGGATACTGTGCTACCGTTCGCAGAGGACTGGTTGACACTGCCGCAATAGCATTCCTGCGCGGAACCGATAAAATGATGGAACTACAGACAATTCCCGCTCACTCCATTGACTCAAACGGAAATTGGCGCTGCCTTGACGAGGACAGAGAAATGCTGTACGTTCCCTTGCCGTACACGTCAAATATTCTCTCCGATATGTACACCGTAATCAGAACAGCGGCAAAGAAATAACGAGGCTTAACTTGGAGGAAAGATAAATGTACCACGATTATGATATGCAAAAAATAATAGACCACATAGTGGACTATACAAGAAGCAATAAAAAGAAAAAGCTCATCATTGACACCGATACGTATAACGAAATAGACGACCCGTTTGCCATTACCTACGCTATGGTTGCCGAAGACATCGAGGTTATAGGAATGACCGCCGCTCCGTTTACAAACGAGCGTTCAACAGGGCCGGCTGACGGTATGGAAAAAAGTTATGAAGAGCTTCTCAAAGTCCGCAATTTAGTTGATCCCGAAAACAAGATGAACATTCCCTGCTACCGCGGATCTACCGAGTATATGAAGAATATCATAACCCCCGTAAAAAGCGAGGCAGCTGAGAACATAGTCCGTTTAGTTCACGAGACAGACGATATAGTTTACATAGCGGTAATCGGATGCTTTACCAACGTTGCGTCAGCACTTTTGCTCGATCCTTCAATCGCTGATAAAGCCGTAATAATTCTTTTGGGCTCCGCAAAATTTGAATGCGGAACAGCAAATGATTTTAACCTTGAACAAGACCGCGCCGCCGCCCGCGTAATCTTTGAATCCGGTGTTCCCGTGGTAGTCATCCCCGCAAACGGCGGATGTGCGGATACTCTTATGATAACCAATGCGGAAGTTGACTTCTATCTCGGGCAAAAATCCGGCAAGATAGGCAAATTCCTTTGCCAAAACCTTTTTGGAGACAAGTCCGCGCCATTCGATGAAAATGGTAACTGCTGTGTAAGAGAGCATTCAATTTACGACATAGCGGCTATTGCATTCCTGCGTAACCCATACGCCACAGGAGTCAGAATAATAACCGCTCATTCGGTGGATGACAAGGGCAACTGGGTAAAACTCAACACAGACAGAAAAATGATATACATAAACGATCTTTACAGAAATCATATTATGTCTGAATTTTTCACCGCGCTAAGACGCGCAAACCTCGAATAATCGGTAAATAAAAATGAAACACAATTACGATATAGAAAAGATACTCGGGTATGTGAAGTCTCACGTCGGTAACACCGAGGAAAAGAAAAAATTCATACTCGACACCGACGCGTATAACGAAATGGACGATCAGTTTGCGATAGCGTACGCTATGCGCTCGCCCGATATTGATCTCCTTGCACTCACCGCAGCCCCCTTTAAAAACCAGCGCGCAGATTCTCCTGCCGAAGGTATGGAAAAAAGTTATCACGAAATGATAAAAGTTCGCGATCTCATAGACCCCGATGGCAAAAGAAATATCCCCTGCTATCGCGGCTCTGCCGAGTATATGCGCGATACGTCAACACCGGTGGTCAGCGAAGCGGCAGAAAACATCGTCCGTATAGCAAAAGAAACCGACGACACGGTTTTCGTTGCGGTTATCGGCTGTTTCACCAACGTTGCATCAGCACTTTTGCTTGATCCGTCAATCGCAGATAAAATAGTCGTTCTTATGCTCGGAAGCGCAAAATTTGAATGTGGAACGGCCAAAGACTTCAATCTCGAGCAAGACCCCGCCGCCGCAAGAGTGTTGTTTGAATGCGGAGTTCCGCTGATAGTATTCCCCGCCGTCGGCGGCGTTACCGACACCCTGTTCGTATCAAACGTAGAAACCGAATTTTTCCTTCGCGGCAAGGCGGGTAAAATAGGTGATTTCCTCTGCCAGACTCTGGTTGAGTTTGACAATCAAGGCATGCCGGAAAAAGAAAACGGCAGGTGCAATTCCGCAGGACGTCCGCTGTTTGACATCGGTCCGATAGGATTTCTGCGCGAGCCCGGAGCTTTCGGTACAAATATCATTCCAGCAAAATCCATAGACGAGAAATGCAACTGGAAAGACTTGGCCGTAGACAGAAAAATGATCTACATAAGAGACGTTTACAGAAACTATATCGTTTCTGATATGTTCAACGTAATAAAATTTGGAAAATAATATTTTTTAAGGAGAATAAAAAGATGTATCACGATTACAGTATGGAAAAAATAATGGAGCACGTTCGTGCAAAAAATATCAAGAAAAAATACATTCTTGATACCGACGCATACAATGAAGTAGACGACCAGTTTGCTATAACCTACGCAATGCTGGCTCAGAACATTGACCTTCTCGCACTTTGCGCGGCTCCCTTTTCAAACCAGCGTTCTACCGGTCCTGCCGACGGTATGGAAAAGAGCTACCACGAGATGGTAAAAGTCCGCGATCTCGTTGATCCCGAGAATAAAATGAATATCCCCTGCTATCGCGGTTCTACCGAGTATATGAAAAACATCATCACCCCTGTAAAGAGCGAAGCTGCTGAAAACATCGTCAGACTTGTAAAAGAAACCGACGATATAGTTTACGTTGCAGTAATCGGATGTTTTACCAACGTAGCGTCCGCTCTCCTTCTCGATCCTTCCATCGCTGACAAGATGGTAGTTATCATGCTCGGCGGCGCAAAGTTCGAACTCGGCCACGCAAACGACTTCAACCTTCTGCAAGACCGCGCGGCAGCAAGAGTTATTTTTGAATGCGGTGTTCCCGTAGTTGTATTCCCCGCTGTCGGCGGTGTTACCGACACCCTTTATATTTCAAATGCTGAGCTTGATTACTATCTCAAGGGCAAAGCAGGCAAGATAGGAGATCTGCTCTACAACAATTTTGTTGAAGAAGAATTGGATCCTGTAATCAAATCTTGTGATGCCGATAAACTAAACGGCGGTCTGGCAAAGCTCTTGTTGGATTACTACAAAATGTACGGCGAATTCTCCGGATATTCCGGTTTTTGCAACTGTTCTATTCGTCCTATTTTTGACATTGCCGCAGTTGCATTCATTCGCGAGCCCGGTGCATTCGGCGCTAAAATAGTTCCTGCAAAGTCTATCGACGACAAGGGTCTTTGGAGAGATCTTAACGAAGACCGCAATATGATCTATATCGAAGACCTTTACAGAAACTACATCGTTTCCGATATGTTCACAGTTATAACAAACGCAGATCTTAAATAATATCAGACATATATAAAAGCGGTGATTTCACGAAAGTGAAATCACCGCTTTTTCTATTGAATTATTTTTCCATATCTCTTCTGGTATACTTGAGCACAGACTCAATGCTTTTAAGAAGAGACTGGTGTCTTGACGCATAGTTGGTCTCGCTGTGAGCAAGAGCACTGCGGAAAGTAGAAGGATAATCGCAAACGAGATCCTGATATATCCAACCCGCGTCTACCATAAATCCGTCTATTACTATATCAATCATACGTCTTGAATCTGCATCAGACATATACTGACCTTTAAGAACAACGTCGAGGTAGGTAGGAACGGTATCATTGTAAGCATAGCACGCCATTGCCTCAAGGGTAGCCGCAGTAACCTCGGGATTCTGATTGGTTACCGGAATACCGAATACGGTATACCAGTCGTAGGCATACGTGTAATAATCCTTCTGAGCCTCATTATATTTGGGGAAAGGAAGCACGCCGTATTCGTCCTGCATATTACGCATACCCTCAAATTCAGCGCGGTTCAGACCGTCAACCTGGAAAAGCAGGTTTCCACTGGTAAAGAAGGTGTCGGTATCATCCTCGTCAAATCTTCTGCCGTCGTCATTCTGTACGTCAGCCGTAATACTTCCTTTTACGTTATGAAGAAGATTCTCAAATTTTCCAAGTGCGGTATAGAGCTTGTCGGTGTTTACGTTGAACTCAAACCAACCGTCGCTTGTTCTGTCAAGAATACTGATATCAAACGAGCTCCAGAAAGAGTCAAGCTGAAGGAATTCTGCACAAGCGAATCCGTAAAGATCCTCAAGGTCGCGCTTTGAGTTACCGTTTATATCTTCGTATATGTTCTCGGAGAGCTCAGTGAGCTTATCAATAGTCCATTTTCCGTCGTCAACGAGCTCGTAAAGATTAGA
Organism: uncultured Lachnospiraceae bacterium; assembly: GCA_964525525.1. Lineage (GTDB taxonomy): Bacteria > Bacillota > Clostridia > Oscillospirales > CAG-272 > RGIG2161. The sequence goes on from CAZGHD010000011.1 coordinate 20,319, forward strand.
AAGCTCGGGAACCTGACTTTCATATTTTTCAACGAGAGCTTTGTTATAGTACACTGCGTAGCTGTATCTCATAATTGTAAGAGAAAGTGAGCCGGTAGTAAGATAAAGTGAATCGAATATCTCTGCTTCGTTGTTGAATTTTGAAGACCACCAAGGCTTGTCAAAGTCAAGATACTCAAGCTCGTACAGGTCTATGAAATAGTCGTTAAAAACGTAAGGCGCCATAGCGCATACCATAGAAAGATATGCATCGTACACGTCGTCACCTGAAGTAGACTGCTTTTTAATCTCGTCGTTTACCTCCGAGTCTACCATCTGAACGTTGTTTATCTCAACGCCGAGTCTTTCTTCAACGTAACGCTCGCGGTTGTAGAGAGAGTCGTTTATCGCGTTGCTTGAAAGCTCTTCAACGGTAAAGTCGGGTTTACGGTGAACCTCACCCTCTATGCTGTAAACGTTACAGGAAAGGATGGTTACGGTCTCGCCGTTAAAGTCGAGCTCCGGCAGATCGTCCTCTACCCGATCTATTACACTGTCGGTCATCGGTGCTGTCGTCTGAACCGGCGCTTTAGTCGTGTCCTGGGTATCTCCCGAGCCGGAACAAGCTACAAAAGAAAAAAGCATAAATGATGCAAGAAGATAACAGAAAATTCTTTTTAACATACGTTTCTCCTTTAAATAACAAATTTCCACATATAGTATTATACAGCAAAACCTATAGTTTGTCAATACCAAAAAATGAAAGCCCGAGGCAACACCTTGGGCTTTCAGATTCAGATATTACAGCTTATTTTTCCATCTGTGTTTTATATACTTTCAAAAGAGTCTCTACTTTTTTTATCATTGACGCGTGCTGTGAAGCATAGGAACGTTCATTCTTTTCTACCATATATCTGTACCACACGGGATATTCGTAAGAAAGAGTTTGATATATCCAAGCGGCATCTACCATAAAGCCGTCAACAACCTTGTCTATCATTCGTCTTGACTCAGGGTCGGACATATACTGTCCCTTGAGCACGGTATTAAGATAAGTCGGCATCGTATCGCGGTAAGCATATGACGCCATCGCTTCAAGCACGGCACATACTACCTCGGGGTCGGTATTGGTCACGGGAATGGCAAAAACCGTGTACGCCGCGTGGGAGAAGGTATAGTAATCGTCCTGCATCTCGTTATATTTGGGGTAAGGCAGTATACCGTAATCGTCCTGCATATTTCTCAGCTCTTCAAACTCGGCACGCACTATGTCCGCCACGAGGAAAAGATTTGTACCGCTTGCAAATTCTCTTTCGATATTGTCAAAGTCGTACATAGTTTCCTCGGTGGTTCCCACACCAGCGGTGATACTGCCGACAGAATTATGCAGAAGCTCGTTTACTTTATCAAGCGCGGTATAGAGCTTATCGGTATTTACGTCAAGCTCGTACCAACCGTCCGACGTTCTGCTGAAAACGTTTAGATCAAAGCTGCTCCATATCGCGTCTATCGGATACCCGAGCGCACAGGCAACACCGTAAATATCCTCAAGGTCACGCCTGGAATTACCGTTTACGTCCTCGTATATCTCACTGCCGAGCTCCGCAAACTTGTCAAACGTCCATTTGCCGCTGTCAACTATTTCGTAGAGATTTCCAAGTTCCTCTATGCTGCTTTCGTAACGTTCTGCCAGCGCTTTATTATAATATACTGCGTAGCTGTACCTTATGGGAGTAAGCGAGAGCGAACCTGTGGTCATATAAAGAGAATCAAGGAATTCTGCCTCGCTATTGAACTTTTCAGACCACCACGGTTTATCGAAATCAAGATACTCCATCTCGTAAAGATCGACCAGATATTCCTCAAACGTAAAAGCAGAAACTCCGGATACTGCCGCAAGATATGCGTCATACACATCATCACCGGAAGTCGCGTTCTTACGCATTTCTTCGATCACCATATAATCGACAATTTGAGGATTGTTTATCTCGACCCCCAAACGGTCTTCAACGTACCTCTCGCGGTTATACAGAGAATCGTTTATCGCGTCGCTGGAAAGCTCCTCTATGGTAAAGTCAGGTCTGCGGTGTACCTCGCCCTGATCGCTGTATATGTTTGACGAGAGAATAGTCACACTCTCCCCGCCGAAATCGAGCTCGGGAAGATCGTCCTTGATATACTCAACGTCAGGCACTCCCGTAGTCACAGGTGAAGTAGTTTGAGCGGCCGTGTCTTTCCCTGCATCAGTGCTCGACTTTGAGCATGCAAACATAGAGAAAAGGAAAGAAACAATCAATAACATAGATAAAACTTTTACTTTCATAACATTCTAATCTCCTTGATAATACAAGCATTTTATCTTAATTACAAAAATATCGGCGGTGATAAACCTGCCGATATTTTTTATACTGACGAAACTGTAAGCCGGGTTCTGTAAAGGGACTTACGTCCCTCCCGCGACCATCTATCTTTGCTGTGCGTTACCGCACAGCTCCGGGGAATATCCCCGCGCCACCCGCGGGTATAGGCCGGGCAAGCCGACCCGCATACGGTGTTGCTTCGGATAGGGTTTACAGGATCCCTCGGTCACCCGAGGGATCGGTGAGCTCTTACCTCGCCTTTCCACCCTTACCGTCTTACGACGGCGGTATATCTCTGTTGCACTTTCCCGGGCGGCAACCCTTGGGGGAAGCCGTCGGCGGACGTTATCCGTTATCCTGCCCTGCGAAGCCCGGACTTTCCTCATAATAATACCTTTCGGCAACATATTACGCGGCCGCGCGTTCCGTCATTTTAAATTATACCTTAAAACGCTTAAATTGTCAAGATAACAGATCATCGCTAATAAAAAACCGTGCTGCCTCACGTTAGCGAGGCAGCACCGATCGATATTATTTTACCTTTTTAGGTATTACAGCCAGCAATCTTACAAGCACGGGGGTAGCTACGAGAGTAAGGACTATCTCCGGCACCATAAACGTAGCGTTATAAACCAAAGAATACATCCACGGACCGTACTGATGTACGATATGCGTCGGATCATCTGCATACCAGCCTTGAGTAAGGCTGTACCAGACTACCGCACCCGACACGATATGGCAAGCAAATCTTATCAGCAGAGCGACAAGAGATCCGCTAAACGTGTTTATAAGGGAATTTGCGGTATCATTTTTGGTTATCTTCAGATTTTTCGTCATACCCGCGATACCGATAACGGTGAACGCAATAATGTAATCAAGAAAAATAGTAGCGATGATTCCCTCAGGTGTCGGAATATACGCAAGATTTTTGATACCGAGCAGCATATTAACTACAGAGTATACAAAACATCCGCCGAGTCCCCACTTTACCCCGTGTCTGAACGAGATGATAAGAAGCGGTACCATCGAGAAAAGAGTGACCGATCCGCCGTACGGCGCTTCGTAGATCGGTATCATACCGAGAACGATCGCAAGCGCGACCATAAGAGCACACTCGACCAGAGTACGCAGTTTTGTTTGTTTCATTTTATGAAACCTCCGAAAAATAAAATTTGTCGCACGGAAATTCCGTGCGACAAAGCATTAATCGAAAAAAGTCTCGATAAACAATCTCCCTACGCCGGTATTATCCGTATCAGGTTAAAGGGTTCGGACCCGGGTCCGTCTCAGCCGCTGCAGCAGCACCCCTGATGAATATTTAATTTTCTCGTGCGAACGGTTAGATTATAGCACAGAAAAAATAATTTGTCAATATGGTATTGCATAAAAACCCGAGCGGTGGTATAATAACCTTATAAAGTAAAATTCAATTTGTTTTCGGAGGTAAAAATGTCAAACACTCAAAACGAAGAAACCTGCACACATGACTGTTCGTCATGCTCCGCAAACTGTTCTTCAAGACAGCCGGAATCTCTTCTCGAGCCGGCAAACGAAATGTCAGACGTAAAACACGTTATCGGTATCGTGTCCGGTAAGGGCGGTGTCGGTAAATCTCTTGTTTCCACTATGCTTTCCGTTCTCATGCGCCGCCGCGGTTACAACACCGCAGTGCTTGACGCAGACATCACCGGTCCTTCCGTTCCGAAGGCTCTCGGCGTGTCAGGTGAAGTAACCGGTCATGAAAAGGCTATATTCCCGCTCAAGAGCAAGACCGGTATCGAGGTAATGTCGGTAAATCTCCTTCTCCAGTCGGAGGAAAGCCCCGTCGTTTGGCGCGGCCCCGTTATCGCGGGTACGGTCAAGCAGTTCTGGACTGACGTTATCTGGGGCGACGTAGACTATATGTTTATAGATATGCCTCCCGGAACCGGTGACGTTCCGCTCACCGTTTTCCAGTCTATTCCGCTTGACGGTATCATCATAGTTACCAGCCCTCAGGAGCTTGTTTCTATGATAGTCAAAAAGGCTGTCAACATGGCTAAGATGATGGATATTCCCGTTCTCGGATTCGTTGAGAACATGAGCTATGCTATCTGCCCCGATTGCGGCAAAAAGCTCAACATTTTCGGTGACAGTAAACTGGACGAGACCGCAAAAGAGCTCGGATACGACGTTCTCGGTCGCATCCCGCTTGACTCCCGCCTCGCCGCCCTCTCGGACAAGGGTATAATCGAGCTGTTTGAAAACGATTATCTCGACTCCGCTGCTGACGCGATAGAAAAGAAGTTCAGCGAACAGTAATAATTAAATAAAAAAAGTCTTTCCGTCTCGGAAAGGCTTTTTTTGTAAGATCCGCAAAACTGTTGAAAACTTGTTTTTTATGCGATATAATATTTTCATAAACGCAAGAAAGGCAGTGGTGTATATGAAAAAGATATTATGCTTTATGCTTGTAATTCTTATTATAGGTACATATTCGCTAACCGTATATGCAGAAGACTTTGACTCGTCCGAACATCGTATCACCACTCTTCGCGTAGGTGGAGGCGGCAGCTCCGGCGGCGGTGGAGGTTCGGGCGGTTCCGGGGGTGGCGGCGGTGGCGGCAGTTCAAGCCACAGACATCATTCCTCCTCGTCCGGCGACAGTTCATCTCCGCTGGAAACGGTGATACATTCAATACTCGCGCCCGCTGTTTTTATTATTTTCGCGTCTTTTTCTGCCATAGTTTTCAGATACAAGCTTTCACGGCGCGCAATAAAATCCAGAAAGATCATAAAAGATATAACCGAGGGTGACAGTGCTTGGAAGTTCAAGAATATTCTCACCACGGTAGACAAAGGATTTTACGTTATACAAAACGCCTGGGCGGAAAGAGATATGTCTCTTGCGTCAGACTTTGTAACTGAACAATTTCGCGAAAGTTTACAAACACAGCTAAACTGGATGAAATACAAAAACGAAAAGAACATACTAAAGAAAATAAAGTTACTCTCTGCATTACCCGTAGCCGTACACGATGATCCAAATGACGAAAACGATCACATATGGTTTTATATCAAAGGAAAAATGATAGACTATGTAATAGATACGGAAACCTTAAAAAAGCTGAGCGGAAGCACTTCGCCCGCCAAATTTGAAGAATACTGGCAGTATATAAGAAAAGACGATAAATGGCTATTAAACAAAATACTTCAAAAGAATGAGGAAGATCAAATCGGATTTTCGGAATAGTAAAATATTAAACCGAGGATTTTCACGGATAACCGTGAAAATCCTCGGTTGTTTTTTATCACTGTATCTCCGCTTCAAATCCCGCTTCTTTTACCGCGGCTATAAGCACGCCGTCGGCGATGTCGGCTTTTGACTTCACGGTCGCGGTCTTCTTTTTGAGATCGATCTTTACGCCGTCAACTCCCTCAAGAGCGGCGAGCGCGTCGTTTACTCTTGCTTTGCAATGATCGCACATCATTCCGTTTACTACAAGTGTTTTTTTCATTTTCGTATATCCTTCCTTCGTTTTGTTTATCCTTTGAAATTTCTGAGCCTGAGCGCATTAAGCACGACAGTAACTGAGCTGAAGCTCATGCACGCGGCGGCAACCATAGGGTTAAGTAGCCACCCCGTTATCGGGAACAGCACGCCCGCCGCAAGCGGAATACCGAGGCAGTTATAAAAGAACGCCCAGAACAGATTTTCTCTTATATTTTTCAGTGTTTTGCGGCTGAGCTTTACCGCCTTGACTACGTCTGTAAGTCGGCTTGACATCAACACAACGTCTGCCGATTCGATAGCAATATCAGAACCTGCTCCGATCGCGATTCCAACGTCCGCGCGGGTGAGCGCAGGAGCGTCGTTGATACCGTCTCCGATCATAGCGACCGTCTTTCCGCCGTCCATGAGCTCCTTGATCTTACCCTCTTTCTCGTCCGGCATAGCGTTTGCGATAAACTGTTTTATCCCCACTTCCGAGACGATAGCCGCCGCGGTAATATCGTTGTCGCCGGTGAGCATTATAGTTTCTGCATCTATTGACGCCATAGCCTCTTTCGCGTCTTCTCTTATAACGTCCGCAACCGCGATAGTACCGAGGTGTTCACCGTTTTTGGTAAACACGATCGGCGTTTTACCTTTCTTTGCAAAATCAAGGTCCTCAAAGCCTGTGAGTGCTTTGTTACCGGCGCGGTATTCGTCGCCGCCTATATTGCCGATAATTCCTTTACCTATAACGTATTCCGACTCTTTCATATCAAGCAGTTTTGCGCCGTTTTTCTCGCAGTATTCACATACCGCGCGGGAAAGCGGATGCTCGGATATATTCTCAAGGGTATACGCTATATCAAGGAAATTTTCTCCCTTAACGTCGGTAACCTTCGGAGTGCCCTCGGTAACCGTGCCGGTTTTGTCAAAAACGAAGGTATCAACCCGTCCGAGAAGCTCAAGCGACGCCGCGTCCTTGAAAAGAAGTCCGTTCTCCGCGCCTTTTCCGGTAGCAACCATTATCGCAACCGGAGTTGCAAGTCCGAGCGCGCACGGGCAGGATATACCGAGCACTGCAATCCCCGTGGTAAAAGCAAACTCAAAGCCTTTGCCGAGCAGCATCCACGCGGCGAAGGTAACGAGCGCGATAGCCATTACCACCGGCACGAAGACCGACGCTATCTTGTCCGCAAGTCTCTGCGCAGGAGCCTTGGTTGAGGAAGCGGTCTCCACGAGTTCTATTATTCTTGCAAGAGTCGTGTTTGCGCCGACCTCGACCGCGCGGAAATTAAAGCTTCCGTTTTTGTTGACCGTACCGCTTATTACACGGTCGCCCCCACCGAGAGTGACCGGCATACTCTCACCTGTTACCGCACTTTGATCAACGTCGCCGCTACCCGAGATTATCACCCCGTCAACAGGAATCCTTACACCCGGTTTTATAACGACGGTCTGACCCTCTTCTATCTCGGAGGAAAGTATCTCAACCTCACGGCCGTCTATCAGCACGGTGCTCTTTTCGGGAGTCAGATCTATCAGCTTGTTTACCGCCTCTTTGGTTTTTCCCTTGCTTTTGGTTTCAAGGAATTTACCGAGGGTTATAAGAGTCAGTATCATACCTGCGGACTCAAAATACAGCTCGTGCGCGGAATAGAGGAAAAGTGCCACGACACTGTAAATAGCAGACGCGCCCGAGCCGACCGCAACAAGCGAATCCATGTTGGGCGACAATTTTATGAGCGCTTTTATTCCGCTTGTGAAAAACTTTCTGTTCAGTATCAGTATAGGGATCAAGAGTATTATCTGTCCTATCCCGTTTATCTTATGATCTGCCAAAAATCCGGACAAAGTATATCCGAGCATATGAGACATAGACAAAGCCATCAGCGGCAGAAGAAAAACAAACGACCAGATAAGTCTCGTTTTCATCTCTTTGAGCTCTGCTCTGTTGTCCGACTTTTTGAGCTTGAATATCTCGCATCCGTACCCTGCTTTTTTTACGGCGTCTATTATCTGTTCGGTGGAAACGTCGTATTCAGCGGTCATCGTGCCCGCGAGAAGATTTACCGACACTTCTTTCGCGATAGGCGCAACCGCCTTTTCAACTCTTGCCGAGCACGCGGCACAGCTCATTCCGGTAACAGAAAACTTTTGTTTCATAAAATTCCTTTCATCTCACAATACTACACTAAATTGATATACTATTATGATACCACAAAATATTAATTTGTCAATCGTTTTTTTGCTAAAAAATCCAAAAAAGAGAAAGCTGATACAAACTTTACATAATGCAACAAATTTGCATAAAATATTTATATAATATTATAGTAACTTTTTTTGCAAAAAGTATAGATTTTTTGACGATTTTGTTGTATAATAACTGTGTATGATTTTAATCTACTCACGGGAGCGAGAAAAACGTGCAAAACACGAAAGCTCGCACCCGATAAAACAATATTCCGTCAAGGAGGATAAGGATTTTTAATGAAAAAGAAACTGACCACAATCCCCTTCAAAGGGACTCAGGCGCAGGAAGCACAGCTCGATCAGCTTATAGCAAGCCATAAGGGCATTGAAGGCGCACTTATGCCGGTGCTTCAGGGCGCACAGGAGATCTACGGCTATCTTCCGCAGGAAGTAATCCGCCACATCGCTCTCGGTATGGACAAGTCTATTTCCGAGGTTTACGGCGTTGCTTCTTTCTACTCCCAGTTCACTCTTACTCCCAAGGGTGATTTCGCTGTTTCCATCTGTCTCGGTACCGCTTGCTACGTTAAGGGTTCCGGTAAACTTATGGAAGCATTTGAAAAAGAGCTTGGCATCAAAGCAGGCGAGACTACTCAGGACGGCAAATTCAGCCTTACCGACACCCGTTGCATCGGTGCGTGCGGTCTTGCTCCCGTTCTTACCGTTAACTCTGACGTTTACGGCCGTCTCGAGCCTAAAGACGTAAAAGGCATAGTAGATAAATATCGCTAATTCAGATTATGGAAGAGCTGTCTCAAAACATTCTTGATATTGCGATGAATTCGGTAGCGGTCAAAGCTCCGAACATAAACATACGCATAACCGAAGATACCGCGAAAAATATCGTTAGTATATCTATCGCGGACGACGGTCCCGGAATGAGTGAAGAAATGGTCTCTCGGGTCACAGACCCGTTCTGTACCACCCGCACCACGCGCCGCGTGGGACTTGGCATCCCGTTTTTCAAAATGCAGGCGGAGATGACCGGCGGTAGCTTCACTATCGACAGTAAGCTCGGCATCGGCACTACGGTCACTGCCGTGTTCCATACCGATCACATCGATTTCATTCCAATCGGTAATCTGCCCGAAACGATGATGACTCTCGTCGGAGCGGCGCCGAATATCGAGATAACGCTTGATTATCAAAAAGACCGTAATACATTGAGTTTTGACACCCGCCAAATGCGCGAGGTGCTCGGCGAAGACGTTCCGCTTGATACCCCTGCGGTACTCATCTGGATCAGAGACAGCATCGCCGAAGAACTCGAAGCCTTGTAGTTTTACGAAAATTAATGAAAGGAATATATACCTCATTATGAAAACTCTTGAAGAACTTAATGCAATAAGAGAGCAGATGAAGAACAGAGTCGCTATCCGCCGCGAGAGCGAAGCAGGCACCAGAATCGTTGTAGGTATGGCTACCTGCGGTATCGCAGCAGGCGCTCGTCCCGTTCTCAATGCTTTTGCTGAAGAAGCAGCAAAGATCGACGACGGTTCCGTCCTCGTTACTCAGACCGGCTGTATCGGTATCTGCCAGTACGAGCCCGTAGTTGAGATCACCCGCCCCGGCGAGGAGAAGGTAACCTACGTAAAGATGACCGCTGAGAAAGCTAAGGAAGTTTTCGAAAAGCACATCAAGGGCGGCACTCCCGTTACTGAATACACCATCGGTGCAGCTCAGAAATAAGTCCACTAAACAAATAGAGAAAGATTAGAGAAAGAGGTAAACACAAAACATGGTACGTTCACACGTTTTGATATGCGGAGGCACCGGTTGTACTTCTTCCAACAGCGCAGCCATCATGGAAAAGATGAACGCTGAAATAGCGGCTGCTGGTCTTGCTGAAGAAGTAAACGTAGTTCTCACCGGTTGTTTCGGTCTCTGCGCACTCGGACCGATCATGGTCATTTATCCCGAAGGAACTTTCTATTCCAGAGTAACTGTTGACGACGTAACCGAAATCGTTAACGAGCATCTCGTAAAGGGTCGTCCCGTTAAGCGTCTTATCTATGATGAGACCATCTCCGGCGACGAGATCCTTTCCCTTAACGAAACCGGTTTCTATAAGAAACAGCACCGCGTTGCTCTCCGTAACTGCGGCGTTATCAACCCCGAAATCATTGACGAGTACATCGGCGCTGACGGCTACCAGGCTCTTGCTAAGGTAGTTACCGAGATGACTCCCGAAGAAGTAATCAAGTGCATCCTTGATTCCGGTCTTCGCGGACGCGGCGGTGCAGGCTTCCCCACCGGTAGAAAGTGGGAGTTTGCAGCTAAGGTTCAGTCTGACAAGAAGTACGTTTGCTGTAACGCGGACGAGGGCGACCCCGGCGCGTTCATGGACCGTTCCATCCTTGAGGGCGACCCGCACGCAGTTCTTGAGGCAATGGCTATTGCCGGTTACGCTATCGGTTCTGACGAAGGTTACATATACGTTCGTGCTGAGTACCCGATCGCTATCAAGCGTCTTCAGATAGCTATCGATCAGGCGCATGAATACGGCCTTCTCGGTAAAAATATATTTGGTACCGACTTCAGCTTTGACATTCAGCTCCGTTTCGGTGCAGGCGCATTCGTATGTGGTGAGGAAACCGCTCTTATGACCTCTATCGAGGGTAACCGCGGTGAGCCCAGACCCC
>CAZGHD010000012.1:0-30838 GCA_964525525.1 uncultured Lachnospiraceae bacterium
AAAGCACCGCTCCGCACACATTCATTACCCTCATCGCTAAAAACCGAATATGTTCCTAACAGAATCTACCATATTACCTACCTCATCCATCAGCATAAGCAAAACTATTATCACGCCCGCGAGTGATACGAGCATAGCCTGCTCGTCCCTACCCGAACGCGAAAGCACCTGATACGACGCGGCGACACGGAGTCACACTCCCGCCACCTTGATTATAAGCGTTACCCCCATTCTCTTCTCCTCAAACAAGAATGATTATTATGCTGATACCAAACAGAAAGCACAGGCTTCGGCTCAGCTTATTCTTTTTAGGCAAGGCATCGCTGTGCGCCTTATGTCGCTCGCTAAGCTGCGAGATGTAATAATCGCACGTTTTTATCTCCTCGTCCCTGTAGCTTTTACCTATCACGTCTGCAAACTGTTTTATAATATCAAAATTCTCCTCGCGAAGTGCAAGTTTGTGTCCCGCACTCTCAAGCGCGCAGGAAAGACCGTTCTCTTTGAGCACTTTGAGAAATCCCGAACGCTCAAAGATCTCCGACTCAAAGCCCGCATATATTTCAGGTAGAGGACGCGAAAAGCAGGTTATCTCCGCTCTTACCCTGCTGATAAGCAAAACAAACGCTTCAAGCTCCGCCATTTCTTTTTTCGCCCGCGAGGATATGGAAAAAGAAGCCAAGTAACAGCACAGCATAACTAAAACAGCGCCGACAGGCTTAAAAATATACTGCACTTGCCTCATCTCCCTTGCCCGATTTTTCAAATCTGTAACTCAACCCGTCGTCTCTGCGCTCGAGTCCGACGTAACCCGCGAATATCCCTGCACTGTCAAGGCTTTTGGTAGACGGACGCATAAGGAGGTCGGATAGTGACGCCGCGTGAGCACTGGCAAGCAAAGGCACGCCGCAGTGCTGAAGTGCGAGAATAGCATCGGCGTCCGCCTCAGAGCCTATCTCGTCGCAAACTATTATCTGCGGAGACAAAGTCCGCACTGCTATCTCGATACCTTCCGCGCGGTCAAATCCGCGAAGCACGTCCACCGTGCCGAACTTTTCGCCTCGGCATATCTCGTCGCGGGTATCTACCACTGCGACACGCATAGGTGCGTCTCCGCTGCCGAGAATCCTGCACGCGTCTCGTAATACGGTAGTCTTACCGACTCCGGGCGGGGAATAGACCAAAATCCCTCTCGAAAATGAAAAACGCTTTAACAGATACACGACGTATTCCCCCGCCCCGTGAACGGAACGCGGAATTCTGAAAACAAATGAACTAATGTCGTTTAGTCCCACCGTGACTCCATTCTCGGTCACCGCTTGTCCCGCTACCCCTACCCTCGCTCCGCACGGCAGGGTCAGATACCCTTTTTTTAAGGTCTCCGCGTGAGAATAGAGAGACCCGCCGGATATTGCTGATATGATCCCGTCCACGTCCGACGGTGACAGTGACACGTCTATCACGGTGTTTTTTCCACTCTCTGTGATACTGCAAGTACCGTTTTTGCGTATCCGAATCTCGTCTATCTGCTCACCATCAAAATTCTCAAGGCACCGCAGTACAGAGCGAGGTAAATATTCTTTTACCTCGTCTATACCGCAAAATACAATTTCATTTTTCAGTTTTGATCCACGTCCTTTCTCATTTGGCTTGTACTAAATTATATTTTGACTTGCCGCGCCGTATGACAGAGATTTAAGATTGACTTTAAGAGAAATAAATGGTAATATATCAGTGAGGTGACAAACATGAGCTTTGAAAAAGGAAAAATATCGACCGCGCTCGGAAATTACCGAAACGAGGTCGATATAAAGATATATGATGAAACCGAATCCACAAACAAGCTCGCAAAAGAGTCGAATTACACCCGCGACACGCTGTTCATAGCACACAGACAAAGCGCCGGACGCGGACGGCTCGGGCGGAGCTTTCTCTCTCCCGACGGCGGAATATATATGTCGCTCGGCCTGCACCCTGATATACCGATAGAAAAATCGGTAATGATTACCCCGATGACCGCCGTTGCGGTCTGCCGCGCGATAGCATCGCTCACTAATCTCTCGCCCGAGATAAAATGGGTAAACGATATTTTCGCGGGCGGAAAAAAAATATGCGGTATACTCACCGAGGCGGTTTTACGTGAAAATATTCTAACCACCGTCGTCGGAATAGGCATAAACGTGGTAACGCCCGCAGACGGTTTTCACGCGGATATAAAAGATATTGCCGGCGCGCTGTTTGAAAGCAGCGCGGACTTACCGAACGATTTACACAGTCTGCTCGCCGGAGCAGTCGTTCGCGAATTTTTAGACCTTTACCATAAACTGCCCAAGTGCGACTTTATAGAAGAATACCGCCGCCTTTGCTTTGTGATAGGCAAGAACGTAACCGTTATATCGGGAGATAAACGCACGCCGGCTCACGCTTTTGCGATAGACGAAAACTGCCGCCTCGGCGTAAGATACCAAGACGGCAGAGAAGAGTTTTTATTCGGCGGCGAGATCAGTATCAGGCTGTGATTTCTCGCTCTTTACAAGTTTTTTATAGAAGTACGCGTATCCGACAAACAAAGTCGCCGCGGTGAGCGTCCAGGATATGGGATAAGAAACGTACAGCATAACGAGAGATCTGAACTGCACGAACACCGTACCTATCCACAAAAGTCTGATACCGCAAACTCCTACGACGCACACGCACATCGGGAAGAAGGAACGGTCAATGCCTCGAAGCATACCCGAGCCTATCTCCATAATTCCGCAAAGGAAATAGGTACCGCAAACGACCCAAAGCCTCTCTATCGCAATGCTGATAACCTGCGGGTCGTCAGTATAAATATCGGCAAGCTGTTCGCCGAATATTATGGTAGCGTATCCGAAAACCACACCGACAACCGTCACGATGCAGGTACACTTCCACAGTATCTGATTTAAACGCTTATAGTTTTTTGCACCGTAGTTCTGGCTGACAAAGGTAAGAGTAGCCTGATATATTGAGTTCATTGAAGTGTATACAAAGCCCTCTATATTTCCGCTCGCGCCGCATCCCGCCATTGCGGTAGAGCCGAACGAGTTATAAGACGACTGAAGAACGACGTTTGAAATAGAGAACAGAACGCTCTGAAATCCCGACGGGATTCCGACTTTAATTATGTTAAGCAGCTCTTTTTTGTATATTCGAATCTTACTTATCTCAAGTTTTATGTCACTTTTTTCACGAACCAGAACGACCACTACCATAGCAGCGGACAAGAACTGAGACGCGATAGTCGCGACAGCAACGCCGTCTACCGTCATTCCGCACACGATAACGAAAAACAGGTTGAGCACGACGTTGACAACGCCGGATATAGAAAGGAATATAAGCGGACGTTTAGTATCACCCGACGCGCGCAATATCGCCGAGCCGAAATTGTACAGCAGATTCGCAGGTGTACCGAGGAAGAATATCTTGAGATAAAGCGCAGACATATCGATTACGTCCGCAGGGCTTCCCATAAGAACGAGAAGCGGACGCGAGAAGAAAAATCCAATAAATCCCGCCAAAAATCCGCAGATAAGACTAAGCGCAACCGCAGTATGTACCGCTCTGTGAACACCGTTTTTATTTTTCGCGCCTATCATTCTCGCGACTACAACGTTTGATCCGACAGAAAGTCCGATACACACGTTAATAATAAGGTTTACAAGCGAGCTGGTCGAGCTCACTGCCGCCTGCGCGGTATCTCCCGCGTAATTACCGACTACCACGATGTCGGCGGCGTTATACAAAAGCTGAAGTATACCGGTTGCCATAACCGGCAAAGCGAAACGGATTATTCCGCTGACAAGCGGTCCGTTTATCATATCTATCTTCTTTTTACCCGTTTTTGTCATTTTATCTCCAGTCATAACGAACGTATTTACAATATTTTATTATACACCTATTTTATGAAAAATTCAACAATATTTGACTTTATACGTAAATTTGTAAAAAATAGCCGACTTCGCTTGACATAACGAATGAATAAAGGTATAATTTTATTATTATATATTATTTTCGAGGAGTTACCTAAATGAAAAAAATACGTATACTTTCTTTAATCTTTACAGTCGTTTTACTGTTCGCCCTCGCATCCTGTTCAAATAGCGACGGTTCTGGCTCAAACGTTTCGTCAGACAAGTACCCGGTAGTTACTATGACGTTCGAGGGCTATGGAGACATCGTTATGGAGCTCTACCCGCACATCGCACCCAACACGGTAAATAGCTTTATCTCTCTCGTTGAAAGCGGATTCTTCAACGGGAACACCTGCCACCGTGTATACACCGACTTCATGCTTCAGTGCGGCGACCCGACCGGCACCGGATACGGCGGACCCGGTTACTCAATCGCAGGTGAGTTTACAAGCAACGGATTTAAAAACGATCTCAAGCATGAAAAAGGCGTAGTTTCAATGGCTCGCTCAACAAACCCCAACAGCGCGGGAAGCCAGTTCTTCATAATGCTCGAAGCCGCTCCCCATCTCGACGGTGATTACGCCGCGTTCGGTAAAGTCATCTCCGGCATGGAAGTAGCCGAAGCTATCGAAAAGGCTGTCGGAAATGATGACAATAACGGTATGCTCGCAAGCGAAGACGTTATCACCATCACAAAAGCAACGGTAGATAAAAAGGGCGTTGAATATTCCGCTCCCGAAACTCTGCCTGAAAAGTAAAGATCAAAAAAAGTAAGATGCGTTAAAACGCATCTTACTTTTTTGTTTCAGTTTATTTTTCTTTTCTCATATCGAGCATATAGGGTTTGAGGAAATTGTATGCAAACTTGCAGCCTTCTTCAAAACGGGCAGAGCCGTAACTAAAGCTGTCATCCTCCTGCTCGAGGAAAACGGGACCGTCGTAACGAATATCGTAAAGCGCGCGGAATACCTCTCTCCAGTCTATATCGCCAAGACCGGGAAGACGGTGCTTCCACCAGCGGCCGCCGAATTTATAATTGGTATTCTTACCCATTATGCCAACAAGCGCAAGATTCTCTTTGATGATCTGAGTATCCTTTGCGTGGAAAGCAAATATCTTTTTCTTGTACATCTTGATAGTAAGCGGAATGTCGATACCCTGCCAGATAAGGTGGGAGGGGTCGTACTCAAGACCGATAGCGTCGGACGGAACCTCGTTAAACAGAACTTCCCACATCTCGGGGCTGAACGCAAGGTTGCCGAAACGGATCGGCTCTCTGACCATGTGAGGGCAGTTCTCTATAACCAGCTTAACGCCGTTAGCCTCTGCCGCGCGGGCATACTCGCCAAAGGTTTCTTTGTACTTTTTGATATTACCTTCGATAGTGTCGGTAAGATCGCTGTATGCGTTGGTCATGACTATGTCAGTACCAAACTTATGAGCAAGCTCCATCGCGCGGATAGTAGCTTTGTTAGCTTCTTCTTTTTTTACGGGATCAGCATCAAGGTGAGAATAAGCGGCAGAAAGGCTCGCAATAGTGAGATTGTTCTCGCCTGCCACGTCGAGCAGTCTCTTTATTCCGTCGTCATCGATATTGAGGAAATCAACGTCCTGAAGTTCCACGCAATCGTAACCGATTTTGCCCGCCATAGTCATATTTCTGACAACGTCTTCAAAAGTATGACCGGGAGTTACAAGACCAAGTTTCATAATATTTATTCCTTTCGTGTTGTGATTATAATAAATTATAAGACAAAACCGGACTTTTGTCAACAATACTTTCAAAAAGTCAAGCATTAACTTTTATTTTTTGACAATTTTTTGATATTTTACAATCTATTCATATAATTTTATCTCTAAATAAACATTAAAATGATACTATATATAGAATGTATTGTTTTCGGAGGTTAAATATCTTGAATTCAACCATAAAAAACGCTCTTTCCCGAGCGGGTTCTGCTGTAAACATACTGCTTTCAATAAGCAGATTTATATACTTCCCTGTATCGCTTTGCTTTATGGAGCTTGTACTTCATATCTACGCGTACAGATCCGTTTCTGCGGATATACTTTGGGTAATCATGTTTTCGCTCGGAATAGGCGGAATATTTACTTTTTTGACAAACGTTTTCTCTAAAAAAGTCAACACCGTACTAACTTTTATATTTGCCGGATTTTTTACACTTCTTTTTGAAGTACAGCTTGTATATTTTGCGATATTCAAGGGATTCGCTTCCGTTTCAATGGCAGCCCTCGGTGCTCAGGCAGTAACTAATTTTACCGGCGCAATGTTTGAGGGTATTCGCTCCTGCCTGCACATAATAATCGTGCTTTTGATACCGATAGCTGTTCTCATAGCCGCAGTAATTCTGAAAAAAGCGCAGTTCCAAGGGTTAAAAAAATTTGTGTCACTTATTCCACTTGCGGCGTCGTCTCTTCTTATAGCGCTTACCGTTGCGGTTATGGCATTATTCTTCTCCGGTACACCCTCGCTCTACGAGGCGTTTAACAGTTCAAAATCCTCGACCGACGTAAGCGTAAACCATTTCGGACTTACGGTAACGATGGCGCAGGAGATCCGCTGGATTCTGTTCACGTTTGAGGAAGAAGATGTAGTTGAAACTCTCTCGGGCGCGGTATACGGTGATGAGTATCAGATAGACAAAAAAATAGACTTCGCGAAGCTCTATGAGAGCGCAGAAACCGAAGAACTCAAAAACCTGACAGCCACGCTCTCCAATATGCCGGTCAGCGCGAAAAACGAATACACTGGTATTTGCAAGGGATACAATCTCATCGCTATATGCGCGGAGGCATTCTCTCCCGAGTTCATCACGCCCGAGCTTACGCCTACCCTCTATAAGCTGATGAACAGCGGTTTTGTGTTCAATAATTTCTACGCGACCTTCCCCAACACCACTACAAACGGCGAGTATTCCTTCTGTACCGGTCTTTTGCCCGATCTCTCAAGAGGTAAGACCGCGTCAAGTTTTGACCTTTCCGCCACCCATTATCTGCCCTACTGTTACGGAAACCTGTTTTCCTCGATCGGCGCAAAGGCACTCGCTTACCACAATTACGTTGCGGAATTTTATCATCGTGACTATACGCACGCAAATATGGGTTATGAGTTCATCGCCGCTAACAGCGGTCTTGATATAGAACTTCTTTGGCCGTCATCCGACTACGATATGATGGTCGAATCGGTAAATGATTACGCAAGCGCAGAACAACAGTTCGTAGCGTATTATATGACCTTCAGCGGTCACTATCAGTACGATAAGACAAACGCTATGAGCGCAAAGAACTGGGACACGGTAGCGAATCTCCCCTACTCTGACGCAGTTAAAGCGTACATCGCGTGTAACCTTGAGCTTGAAAAAGCGATGACTCACCTTGTAAATTCACTTGAATCGGCAGGTGTGGCTGACAAAACCGTTATAATCCTCACTACCGACCACTATCCGTACGGCCTCAACGACGAGCAGTACGCCGAGCTTTCCGGCAGAGAAATTAACGACACGTTCGACAAGCAGAAAAACGCTTTTATCTGCTACGTTCCCGGTATGGAGACAAAACAGATAGATACTTACTGCTCCTCAATAGATATTCTCCCGACAGTACTTAATCTGTTTGGTTTTACCTATGACTCCCGCCTTATGGCAGGTACAGATATCCTCGCTGACAACGTAGAGCACGTTGCCGTGCTGGCAGACGGCAGCTTTATAACCGACGGAATCGTGTATGATGCATCAACTACCGAGCTTGTATACGCTAAAGAAAGCTATCTTGAAAAAGACCGCGCCGAGGCTCTTTACCGCGCGGTTGAAAAGAAATTCAGAATCAGCACCGACATACTTAACAGCGACTACTACGCATTTGCATACGGAGAAAAAGGAAGCGATTCAACTATAGACGATCCCACAGTTCAGTATTCTGACATCGGAATTATGGATCAGGCGGCGTTCTACTATCTTATCACAAACGATCTTATGCATCCTATGAGTGAGGACGAGTTCGGCATTTACGAAACCGCTACGCTTGCTGAATTACTTGACGTTTTGTACCGATACGCAAAATCTCCCGCATTATCGGAGCATCCCGATTCACCCTTCTTCACGTCTGAGGAAAAATTCGCACCTGCCGCGCTTTGGGCATACGAGCAAGGAATTATTACAGACGACGGGCTGATCCCGTACGATCTTGATGAAAACGCCACCGTCGGCACTCTCTGTCTGACCGTCACCCGCGTTGCAAAGCTGTCCGGAATCGTCCCGACAGCTAACGAGGCAGAGGTAACCGATATACTCGAAAGGTACAACGGTCTTGACCGCGTTGTTATCGAGTCGGCAATTTTCTGCCGTGACAAAGGACTCGTCATCGGAGACGGTCATGCCGAATACCCGTTCTACACAGCAAACTCCGGCATCAACCGAAGCTTCGTTGCGGGCACGCTGTACAAGCTTTTTACGTATCTGTTATAATAAAAAGAACGCCGTGATCTGCATCGCAGATCACGGCGTCTCTTTTAATTTTTTATCTTACTGAAAATGCGTAAACGGTAGTCTTATCAAAGGTCTCGCCGGGACAGAGAACAACGTTAGTAAAGTGATCGAAATTCGGGCTGTCGGGCATTGCCTGAGTCTCCAGACAAAGCGCGTGACGCGGACGGTGCGGAACACCGTTCTTGAACGGAACGTCTTCCTTCATGTTGTTAGCGATATAAAGCTGAGTACAGGGCTGCTCGGTGTAAAGAGACATCACGCGGCCGCTGGGTTCGGAATAAAGCTCACCCGCCTTAACGTCAAGTCCGCTCTGATTAAAGATAAAGTTGTGATCGTATCCGCCTGCGATCTCAAGCTGGGGATTGGTCATATCAAGATCAGCGCCTATCTTCTTTGCGGTACGGAAATCAAACGGAGTGCCAGCAACGTCAGCAAAATTACCGGTGGGAAGGCTGCCTTCTTTGATTTCATTATACTTATCTGCGTTGAGATAAAGCTCGTGAGAGAGAATATCGCCTGCGTCGTAGCCTTCGAGATTGAAGTACGCGTGGTTGGTAAAGTTAACGATAGTCTTCTTGTCGGTCGTAGCAACGTATCTGAGCTTGAACTCATTTGCATTGGTAAGAGTGTAGTAAACGTCAAGATTCAGATTGCCGGGATAGTTCTCTTCTCCGTCGGGAGAGAAAACGGAAAGCTTAACGGTAAGGTCGTCGCCTACGATCTCTGCGCTGTCATCCCAAACCTTGCGTGAGAAGTTATTAATACCGCCGTGAATGTGATAGTACTTATTGTCAAGCGCAAGCTGATATTCCTTGCCGTCAAGAGTAAACTTGCCGCCTGCGATTCTGTTAGAGAATCTGCCTATGAGCACACCGTGGAATTCGTTTGACTTGAGATAAGAGTCAAGGTCGGAATATCCGCAAACTACGTCACTGAGCTTGCCGTTGCGATCAGGCACCCAAATCTCTGCGATAGCGCCGCCGTATGTAATTACTTTAACTCTCATTCCGTTATCGTTTTCAAGAGTGTACGCGTAAACCTTTTTACCGCACTCAAGAGTTCCGAACAGTTCTTTTTTGATAGTTCCCATGATTATTTACCTTCCGTATAGTTAAATTAACCTTTATAGCCCTTAGGATTCTTGGACTGCCAATTATATGCGTCAACACACATCTTGTTAAGATCGTATTTTGCTCTCCAACCGAGTATGTCAGCCGACTTTGAAGGATCGGCATAGCACTCGCCGATGTCACCGGGGCGGCGGTCTACGATCTTGTAATTGATCTTAACTCCGCTTGCCTTCTCGTAAGCCTTTACGATGTCAAGCACAGAGTATCCGATACCTGTACCTATGTTGAAATAATCTATTCCGTTGCGCTTCTCAGCCTCGCAGAGAGCCGCAAGGTGCGCCTGCGCCAAGTCAACTACGTGAATGTAGTCGCGCACGCCGGTACCGTCGTGAGTTTCGTAATCGTCTCCGAAAACGCTGAGGCACTCAAGCTCGCCTATCGCAACCTTGCTGATATAAGGAACGAGGTTATTGGGAATGCCGTTAGGATCTTCACCTATCATACCGCTCTCGTGCGCGCCAATAGGATTAAAGTATCTGAGACAAGATATGCTCCACTCGGGATCAGACACAACGAGATCCGCTAAAATACCCTCTATCATAAGCTTGGTAGCACCGTAGGGATTGGTGGTGGAAAGCGGGAAGGTCTCTCTTATCGGCACGCTCTCCGGCTTACCGTAAACGGTAGCGGAAGAGCTGAAGATAAGGCGTTTTACGCCGTACTTCGCCATTACTTCGCAAAGAATAAGAGTGCCGGTTATGTTGTTGTGATAATATTTAAGCGGGATAGAAACCGACTCGCCAACCGCTTTAAGTCCTGCAAAATGTATTACAGAGTCGATGTTATACTTCTGGAAAACAAGCTCTATCGCGTCTCTGTCAAGAAGATCTGCCAAAACGAAGGTGAAATCCTTTCCGGAAATCGCCTTGATTCTGTTCAAAACCTCGGGGTTACTGTTTGAAAAATTATCAAGAATTACTATCTCTCTGCCGCTGTTTAAAAGTTCAACCGCTGTGTGAGATCCTATAAATCCGGCTCCGCCGGTAACAAGTACTGCCATCTTTTTATTCTCCGTTATATGTTATTTCCAAAGTCCGTTCGGATAAAGTCCGTCGTCTATCATTTTTTTGATCTGGGATACGACGTATTCCTTATCCTCATGATAAGTTACGCCATACCATTTAGCGCTCGTACGAAGCAATTTTACGTCGCATGTGTCAGCGTTCATCATCTCGGTAACCGCAGACGGGAGATAATACTCGCTCTTCAAGGGATCAAATTTTGAGGAGCTGAAGAAGCCTGCCATTCCTGCCTTGATGTGCTCGAGTATCGCGGGAGTAAAGCCCCAGCAGTTCATAGAGGCGATAGAGTTCTCATCAAGCTCTACCCACTCGCCGTCGTCACCGTAAGCCACTCTGCCGTCCTCAAGACGCATTATCTTGGTACGCTCTACGATGGAGGTAAGCTTTTCATTCTCATCGCAAGAACAGATACCTCTGGAAACGTGACCGTTCTCAGTGAGAGTGTTTTTAAGCACGTAGCCGGACATCGCAAAATGAGCCTTGCCGCACGCACGGCTCTCCTCGGTCTGATAGAAATCGTAAATCTTTTTGAAAGCGTCGTAGCCGTAGAAATCGTCTGCATTGATTACGGCAAAGTTGCCGTCAATCTTATCCGCCGCACAAAGTACTGCGTGAGCTGTACCCCACGGTTTCACACGGCCTTCAGGTACGGTAATGCCGTCGGGAAGCGCGTCAAGATCCTGAAACGCATACTCAACCTTGATGTTGCCTTCAATGCGGTTTCCGACGGTTTCCTTAAACGCATCGTAGTTTTCTCTTTTTATAATAAACACTACTTTGTCAAAGCCTGCGCGAAGAGCATCGTAGATTGAAAAATCTATGATAAATTCTCCGTGTTCGGTTATCGGATCAAGCTGTTTGAGTCCGCCGTAGCGGGAACCCATGCCGGCCGCCATAATTACAAGTGTCATAATATGTCCCCCTTTGAAGTGGTAAAAATATCTACAATAGTATTATAATACAAAGATGTCTTTTTTTCAAATTTTATTTGCTATTATTTACATAAAATTAATATATAGACGGAAAGATCGTAAAAAAGAAAAGGAAGCGGTGCTTCCTTTCTTTTTTACAGCATGTAAATGCGTATATTTTATTTATACGAATCTATCAGTTCTGCTCTGCTTTCATCTCAGCGTAACACTCGCTGCAGTAAACAGGTCTGTCGCTATTGGGCTGGAAAGGAACTTTAGCTTCCTTGCCGCACTTTGCGCAAACAGTAGTAAAGAGTTCTCTGGGAGCCTTACCTGCATTCTTTCTTGCATCGCGGCAAGCTTTACATCTCTGGGGCTCGTTCTGGAAGCCTCTTTCAGCGTAAAACTCCTGCTCGCCTGCTGTGAATACGAACTCTGCGCCGCATTCCTTGCAAATAAGTGTCTTGTCCTGATACATGATTTTTCCTCGCTTTGTGAATGGTAATTATTTTTGCCCTCAGACGGACTTTCACCGCCACCTTTGATGTACAACGCTCTGATTTAAGCTATACGGGCATATATTACAGCAATCTGCGCAATTTATTTTTTATCCGCACAAGCGCATTATCAACAGATTTGGGAGTTTTGCCGAGAGACGCAGCTATATCGGCAATACTTATATCCTGAAGATATTTTTGGAATACAGAGCGTTCATATTCTGAAAGCAACGATAGAATTTTTTCGGCAAGCAATCTGGCGCTTTCTTTATCATCAAACTGCTTTGACGGATCACTCTCATTGTCCTGAAGCTGGAGCTCAAGTATGTCATACGGAATATCGGCACTACGTCTATCCGTTTTATCCATTTTACGAATGACCGAAATAATACGGTTACCTATACATATTTTGGCATAAAGACCAAACGATACTTCGCTTTGACTCATATCATAGGAAAGCGCGGCATTGTACAACGCGATAAGCGCCTCCTGATGTATATCGTCGTACTCCGCATCGTTTTCAGAAACGGAGACACAATATTTAGCCATTAGCGTACGAATAAGCGGTGCGTATTTTTCAGAAATACTACCAAAGGCCTCTTTATCGCCGTGGCGCAATTTTTCAATTAGATCACAAATATGCTCCGGCATCAAACTACCTCTGTATATTTCACACACATTCTACAGATTATTATATCACAAATTTGTTTATTGTCAAGAGAAACTGTTAAAAACATTTTATTTTTAGTGGTTTTATACACACAATTATGTTATTTTTGTACAATAAAACCAATAAACGGTGAAAAACTTGCTTTCTTCGCCCTTTCACCAATCATAAATAGTGGTAAATATTCTCGGTTAGTCGATAAGATAGTTAACGTCACCCGAGAGAAGTGCAATAAGTCCCCTGTAAACAATGTCCGGTTTGTCCCTGAAATTTATGTCCATTTTTTCACAGAGCTGCTTTGAATCAAGCACCAGCTCGATATTCATAACGTCCCCGGATTTCGCGACTATCGCACAGTTATAATTATATCTGCCGTCCGCACGAATCTCAGTCTCGCTACGGAGCTTTGCACCTCTACGCTTAAAAGACAACATTCTGAGCGCGCTTCTGAGACTTTTCTCTCTTATGACACCGCGAATGCTGGTTTCAAGCTCGTTAGCGACCCTGCGTCCCATTTCGCTGACTACGTAAGTAGGCCTGCTTTCACTGGAATCCTCTATAACGTGTCCCGCATCAAGAAGCTCGGCAAAGCACTCCGCGAAATCATAATAACCAACGTAATCGTTTTGAATAACGATATCGTGCACCTCGTCGTATTCGAGAGGAAACCCCACGTTGGACATAAGATACAGTATAAATATTTTTACGTCATTTTTTTCTATCAAAAGTCCTTGAAACTTGCCCATTTTTCTTTCCTCTCAAAAAATTTGTCAAAAAAACAGACGGAGCTTAAATAAGCCCCGTCTGTCTATTGCTTTTAATACAGTATTGTTGATGGGGAAACCTTATCAGCCGGTAACTATCTCTATAGTCTCCGCGGTAGTATCCGGGAGATAATCATTATAGTCTTTCATCTTAACTTTAGTAAATATCGGAGTACCGAACCATGAGAAGTCGATACCGGAAAGGAGCTTGCTTGAAACAAATGCAGACTGGTTGGTAACGATAGGCATTACGGGCATCTCGTTAACGAGCATAGCCTCAGCTTCGTGAAGTTTTGCAGCGCGAGTAGCCTCGTCCTTCTCTGCGAAGATCTCTTCCATAAGGGTGTTATACGCTTCGTTATCAAATCCGGTGATGTGAGGAACTGCGTCGTAGTTCTGATTTTCAAGGTCGATACCCTGACCGGAGAACTGCTTTGCAAACGCCGCGAGAGTAGTGAACGCATCGGTAGAAAGGGTCTGTGCGTCGATAGCGATAACGTCAAAATCACGGTTTACGTATGCGTTGTAAAGATCGTCCTCATAGCAAGAAGAAACGTTCTCTTCGGTGGATTTCTTCTCGGTAATACCGAGCTTTTCGATTTTTACGTTAAATCCAAGCTGTTCCCAAACGCCTTTGCAGTACTCAGCGATAGCAACGGATACTTCGTCAGACTCACGAACGGAGATAGAGAAGGAGCCGCCGGAAACGCCCGCCTCTTTAAGGAGAGACTGAGCCTTTGCAACGTCAGCGGAAGTGCTTATAAGCTCGCCGCCGGTCTTACGGAAGTCTTTGTGTTTACCGTTCTCGAACACGCCGGTGGGGATGATACCTGCCGCGGGTTTAGCGAAAACGACAAGATCTGCGATAGCCTGACGGTCGATAGCCGCAGAAAGCGCCTGACGAACTCTGCTGTCGCTGAATAACTTATTGTCAGTATTGAAATAATAAGTATGAGTGGAAAGAAGATCGGTAACGGTTGCGTCGTCTTTGTACTCTGCACGTTTAGCGAGCGGAATCTCACCCATGTAGTAGATCTCACCGTTCTCGTATGCGGTGAAGTTCTCTTCACGGCTGTTGAAGAACTCGATATAAAGTCTGTACGGTTTAACGTATTTATCGAGGAACTCATCCTTTTCTACGTCACGGTAGTAGTAGCTGGAACGCTCAATTACCATGTAATCGCCGTAAACGATCTTACGAAGAATGAACGGACCGTTGGTTCTGATGTCGGTAGTACGTCTTGCCCAGTCGGGATTTCTGCCTACAACGTCCTCGCGGAGAGGAACAAGCGCAATACTTGCAAGGTTTTCAAGGAAGCGATCCTGATCGATCTCACCCTCGAACTCTATCTCAAGCACGTAGGTCTCAACAGCAGCAAGGCCGAGGTCGTCGATAGTCATATCGCCGGCTTTAACGGCACGCGCGTTCTTAATATCGAAAAGCATAGTGCATGCTTCGCTGTCAAAATCAGGCTCAAGTATACGCTTCCATGCGTAAACCACGTCGTCCGCACTTACGTCACGACCGTCAGACCACTTGGTCTGATTAAGGGAGATACGCATTACGTTCTTTACTTTATCATATGTAATAGTATCCGCGAGCGCTTTTTCAAGCTTGCCGGAATCGTTGATACGCATCAAGCCTTCAAAAAGCAGACTCAGCATCTTGGCAGCAGAGTCGTCAGTATAGGCAAGTGCAGGGTCAAAGTTGTACATCTCGTCGGTCATATACATAGATATGACGGCGCCCTTGTCCTCATCGGTCTGACGAGGGCCTGACTCACACGCGGCAAGGCACGGCAAGAGCATAGCGATCGCCAAAATCACTACTGTAATCTTTTTCATAAAAAGGGTTCCTCCTAAATTGCTTAGTCCCGAAAAACGCGTGCGTTATTCAAGACAAATTTTTGTTAGACACCAATGCGCCGTCATCTGAAAACAGGTGTACCGTGACAACAACGCATACAAGTACTTAATAATTATATCACAAAATTCTCTATAATCAATCACCAAAATACATAACGCAATCACTTTTGTCCACATGCACAATATTTTTTGTCTGATTTTGTGTAAAATTAACATAATATTTTTCAAAAAAACTCTGTCTTGAACATCGTTTTCGTGTCAAAAGACGACCATAGGAGAAATAATAATGGAAAAGCACAAAAATATATTCTCGCGTACCGATCTCGCATACGAGGGATATTCAGATTCCGGCAAATCAAAAAGCGAAGGATTTGAATTAAAAGAAAGGCAAAACAAGGGCATTAGGATCAGCGACGTAGCAATAACGGAAGACTCTGCAGCAGAACGTATCGGGCGTCCCAAGGGAAGGTATATAACGGTACTTTCGGGACCGCTTTGGTCGCTTTCCGAAAAGGAAGAACGCGCCGTCATATCGGTAATATCATCCGAGCTGAAAAAAGCTCTCCGTCGGGTACTGAGAAAAGAATTTTCTCAAAACAGCACTGTGTTGGTGTGCGGACTCGGAAACGAGGAGATAACCGCCGACGCGATAGGCCCGAAAACAGTTTCTTATCTGACTGTAACACGCCACGTAAAAGCCTTTAACAGCGCGATATACCGCAGTCTCGGTAGTTGCTCGGTGTGTGCTCTGCGCCCAGGAGTGGTAGCGCAAACCGGCATCGAAACCGCCGAGCTGGTGCGAGGCACGGCACAGCACGTTTCTCCCGACGCGGTTCTGGTAATAGACGCTTTAGCGGCGCGTTCCTGTGACCGTCTTGCCTCCACAGTACAGCTATCCGATACAGGGCTTGAGCCAGGCTCCGGCATAGGAAACAACCGCAAGGCGATAAACAAAGAAACTCTCGGCGTACCCGTGATCGCGCTCGGAGTTCCGACGGTGATAGACTCATCCAGCCTGATATACGACGCCTTGACCCGCGGAGGAGTAAACGAAATCAGCGATGACATGAGGCAAGTTCTTGAAAACGGAAGACAATTTTTCGTTTCATTAAAAGAAAGCGATATGATAACGAAAAAAGTCGCTTATATCCTGTCCTGTGCGATAAACGACGCTCTGCTTGTGAAAAGTAATAATCCCGGCACTGAGAGAATAAAATCTAATAAGTAATTCACGAGAAAGAAAGGACACGGAAAAATGAACGGAAATTTCAAATTTCAAGAAATAGACATCACACGGCTTCTCCCGCAAAGGACTTACACTTTAGCAAAAAACGACGTAGTAATCAGAGGAGGGCGGCTTAGGCGCAGGTATCAAATATCCATCACGCCGATAGTAACCGGCGCACTTGCCCTGCTCGGCGCGGCGTCATTGACTCTGTTCACTTTGGCTGGGGTGTCATCATTATATACCCGCGGATTATCCGCGGTAATAAGTCCCGTTTTTTCAGCCGACCTGCCGTCCCGCGCGGACAAGGCAGAAAAACCGTCGGCCCCTCCTCCGGAAACTGAAACAGTTACCGACGAAAAAGATGAAGTGATCGACGTATATGCCTTTGACGCCTCCGCGGTTCCGGAAGGAGAATTCCCTATCGTGCCCACCGATATGTCCACCGTTTTCGCAACCGAAGAACCGTACATAAGTAACGCGACCTCACTGTCGCCCGATATAGCGTCACTGTTTTCCGCAAGCTACCCTCTGCCGCCGGCAGACGAGCTTGCAGGAGAAGGCGAACCGCTCGT
The DNA here is from genome assembly GCA_964525525.1 of uncultured Lachnospiraceae bacterium. GTDB lineage: Bacteria > Bacillota > Clostridia > Oscillospirales > CAG-272 > RGIG2161. Next base: position 17,095 of record CAZGHD010000012.1, read on the forward strand.
GCTGATAATACACACTCACGGTACCGAGGCATATTCCGATGAAAACAGTATATCGTATTCGGAAGCAAACAGTGCGCCGCGGAGCTCTGACACCGAAAAGAACGTAGTAGCAGTAGGAAAGGTGATGTCAAATATTTTCACCGAGCGCGGAATATCAAACATTCACTGCACTATAATGCACGACAGGGAGTCTTATAAGGATTCGTACTCCCGCGCCGCCGCGACGATAAAAGAGTATCTCCAAAAATACCCGAGCATAAAATACGTATTTGACGTTCACCGTGACTCTATAGTAAAAACAAACGGCGAAAAAGTCCGCCCCGTTTTCGAGCATAACGGCGAGGCAGTCGCACAGGTAATGAGTGTAGTTGGAACGAATGAGCTCGGTGCAGATTTCCCGAACTGGGAAAACAACCTCAATATCGCACTCAAACTGCACACTCTGCTTGAAGAGAAATACGGTAATATCTCCCGCCCGATAAATCTGCGCGGGGCGGCTTTCAACGAACATTTTTCCGAGGCGTCGCTTTTGCTTGAGGTCGGCTCCTGCGGAAACACGTTAAGCGAGGCAAAAGCCGCGGGTATCCTCCTTGCAGACACCCTCGCAGATATCATACTCAAAGGAAACAGCGCGGAATAAATCAAAAAAACACCGCAGGACTGCCGAAAGCAGTCCTGCAATTTTCTTAAATATCTGCTGACATCATAACTTCTTCTGCCTTTTTTACCAGATACGGCTGAATGTCGGGATAAGTCCAGCGTTTCGGAAGTTCAGGTGAAATCACCACTTTCTCGATTTCAAAGATCGGCAGTTTTCCAAACCGACGTATCTCCGCGTAATAGAGCATACCAAACGTCTCGCCTCCGCCGTCGGTGACAGAGTACGCGCACACGGGAATCATTTTATAATCAAGCGCACCGGTCTCCTCCCACAGCTCCCTTCTCGCGGTGCTGTAAATACTTTCGCCGGTTTCTCTGTGTCCGCCGGGACATTCGTAGGTGTCGCGATTCTTGTGTTTGCAAAACACCCACTTCCCGTTATATTTCGAAACTATAACGGCGTACTTAAATTCTTTGTCCCGCGCCGTCCAATAGAAATTGACCATCAAAAATCAATTCCTTTATCATATAATTTGTAAATCACGAATCCTAAAGCGGAAAAAGCAAGAATAAAACCGAACGCAAGCGGAAGAGATCCTGCCTCGATACCGCCGATAACGCCTATGAATACAACTGCGGCAATACATCCGGCGATTCCCTTATAAACGGCAACAGCCTTGTCCGAAACAAGTGCACCGATAAGCAGCAAAAGTACAGCCGCTATCACTCTGCGGACAGAGCGGAGAGTGCGGGACGCGGATGAATATCTCACGCCGTATCTGTATCCGTTCATTCTGTTATATCTGTTATAATTTCTATCGTAAGCATAATTCTGCATTATTTTTACCTCCGTTTTTACCATTTTCGGTTCTTGCGCCACTATTATACTACCGTTTTTGGTAAAAGTCAATACTTTTTTACCAAAAAATCGAAATTTTATATTTTTTGATTATTTTTGCAAAAAACTCTTTACTTTTCGGTAAAGTTGTGCTACAATAATATCAACAAATTCGGAGGTCGGTATAATGGATATCGTCGAAAAAATAAAACGCATAAAGCACTCCAAAAAAATAACCAATGAAGATCTCGCCGCGCGTGCGGGGATTCCGCTCGGAACCGTAAACAAACTTCTCTCAGGTAGCGTAGCCGAGCCGAAACTGTCAACCGTTCTCTCAATATGCTCGGTACTCGACTGCAGGATTTCCGACCTTATCGGCGAAAGCGGAGCCGCTTCATCCGATCCTGTCATTCAAAAATTTAACGCGCTTGACGCACACGGAAAAGAGCTCGTCACTCTTATTATAGAAAAGGAATACGAGCGCTGTGCTCCACCCGTTACACAGGCAGTCGTCACCCGCCCCGTATCCTCTCGCCGTGCCATCATTCTGCCGCTGTTTGATCTCCCGGTCTCAGCCGGAACGGGCGTATATCTTGACGGCGAATCATCCGAAAACATACGCATTGAATACAGCGAAAAGACCCGCGATGCGGACTTTGCTCTCCGTATCAGCGGTAACAGTATGATGCCCAAATACTCGGACGGAGACGTGATACTCGTCAACTCAAAAATTTCACCCGAGATCGGTGAACTCGGCGTATTCGTTTGCGACGGTCAGGGATATTTCAAAAAATTCGGCGGAGACCGCCTCATTTCACTCAATCCCGATTACAAAGATATGCCGCTTTCCTCGTTTTCTGACGTTTCGTGCCGCGGCAGTGTTATAGGCAGATTAAAATAATTCCACACCAAGTCCCCGCTGTTTTCAAAAAGCGGGGGCTTTTTTTGATTTTTTTCCTATATTTACAATGAAATTCGCCTCCACTCATTGACAAGAGGGCGAAAGTGCTGTATAATATTATATTATTTATATTATTTATTGAAGAAAAGAGGAACTTCAAATGGCAGCCGACAAGAAAATGGTTGAGCAGATCACGTCAATGGACGTTGATTTTGCCAAATGGTATACCGACATAGTAAAAAAAGCCGACCTGATAGACTACTCCAGCGTAAAGGGATGCATGATCATCCGTCCCTACGGTTATGCTATCTGGGAACACATACAGTCTATTCTTGACAAAAGATTCAAGGAGCTCGGACATGAAAACGTATATATGCCGATGTTCATTCCGGAGAGTCTTCTCAACAAGGAAAAGGACCACGTTGAGGGATTTGCTCCCGAGGTAGCGTGGATAACTCACGGCGGCGAAGAAAAGCTCGCAGAGCGTCTTTGCGTGCGTCCCACCTCCGAGACCCTTTTCTGCGAACATTACGCAAACATAATCAGATCTTGGAGAGATCTCCCCAAGCTTTATAACCAGTGGTGCTCCGTCGTAAGATGGGAAAAGACCACACGTCCCTTCCTTCGCAGCCGCGAGTTCTTGTGGCAGGAAGGTCACACCATGCACGCGACCGCTGAAGAAGCAATCGAAGAGACCACTACCATGCTCAACGTATACGCAGACTTCCACGAGCAGGATCTTGCTATCCCCGTTATCCGCGGACGCAAGACCGACAGCGACAAGTTTGCAGGCGCTGAAGCTACCTACGCAATAGAAGCTCTTATGCACGACGGTAAGGCGCTTCAGGCAGGAACATCCCACTACTTCGGCGACGGTTTCGCTCGCGCATTTGATATTCAGTACACCGACAAAGAAAACAAGCTCGTATATCCGCATCAGACCTCTTGGGGCGTTACTACCAGAATGATCGGCGGAATCATAATGACTCACGGCGACGACAACGGTCTCGTTCTCCCGCCCGCAGTTGCTCCCATTCAGGTAATAATCATCCCCGTTGCACAGCACAAGCCCGGCGTACTTGAGAAAGCGAACGAAGTTCTTGCAACTCTCCGCGCCGCAGGCATCAGAGCGAAGCTTGACGACAGCGACAACAGCGCAGGCTGGAAGTATTCCGAGTACGAGATGAAGGGCGTTCCGGTACGTCTTGAACTCGGTCCCCGCGACATCGAGGCAGGTCAGTGCGTTCTCGTTTCCCGCCACGACAGAGAAAAAGTATTCGCTTCTCTCGACGGTATTGAAAAAGCAGTTGCAGACCGTCTTGTTGCAGTAAGAGACGGACTTTACGAGCGCGCGCTCAAGAACCGTGAGGCTCGCACCTACAACTGTAAGACTATTGATGAGATCAACGCGGCTCTCGCCGCTAACGGCGACGGTTTCGTTCGCGCTATGTGGTGCGGCGACGAGGCGTGCGAGGATATGATAAAAGAAAAGACCGGTGTCGGCTCACGCTGTATTCCTCTAACTCAGGAGCCTATATCGGATGTTTGCGCTTGTTGCGGAAAACCCGCAAAGCACCTCGTTTACTGGGGTAAAGCGTATTAATAATCCGGCAGTATAAAAAACAGGAGACACGGTATGAAAGCGTTCAGTATTCCGCTTAAAGTCAGAATAATGCGCCTTGATCTTACGCTTGTATGCGCGATCTTGAGTATATCGGCATTGAGTATCCTGACTATTTTGAGCGGTATCGAGACATTTGGCGTTTCAAGGTTTATAGTTCAGCTTTTTGCCATAGTTCTCGGCGCGGTCATAATGCTTGTGTTCTCCTTTTACGACTACGAGGAAGCGGCGAAAAAATTCTGGATACCGCTGATAATACTCTCATTTTTGTCGCTCGCCTTTACCGCCCTGTTCGGCTCGTCGGAGGGTACGAACTCGGCGTGGATCAGATTCGGTCCGATCGGCGTTCAGCCCTCGGAGTTCGTTAAATTAGCGTTTATTATGAGTTTCGGGCGCCATCTCGATCTCGTAAAAGATAATATCGACCATATAAAGAGCATCGGCGCACTTATTCTCCATATGGGAATAATAGTCGGCGCGGTACTGCTCACAGGTGACCTCGGTTCCGCACTCGTGTTCGTAGTGATCGCTGCGGCGATGTTGTTCTGCGCCGGGGTAAGTCTGTGGTATTTCTTCGGAGCTATCGCATCTGCGGTCATAGCCTTTCCGTTTATATGGACAAGGCTTGCTGAATACCAGCGCCAGCGTATTCTCGTCGGATTCAATCCCGAGATAGACCCGTACGATAAAGGCCACCAAGCGCTTCAAAGCCGCGCCGCTATCGCGTCAGGCGGATTTTGGGGAAACGGCTGGAGCGGCGGAGAGGTATACAAATCGCTGTACGCCTCAAGTACCGACTTTATATTTTCCTCAATGCTTGAGAAATTCGGATTTCTTTCAGCTCTCATTCTGTTCGCGCTTCTCACGGTGATAATAATCCGCCTTTTGCGGATAGCCGCAGGTTCAAAGCGCGGAATGGGTGCTTATATGTGCGTAGGCGTTGCCGCTCTGATAATCGCACAGTCTGCGGAAAATATAGGAATGTGCCTTGCAATGCTTCCCGTCGTCGGAATAACGCTTCCTTTTATGAGTTACGGTGGCAGCTCGGTACTCTCTCTTTATATGATAATGGGGCTCGTTCAGAGCATTCATACAAGTAATAACAAACACAATTTTGACAGAGATATTTCTCTGTAACAGGTACCCTCACAAAACGAAAGGAAAAAACAATGAAATATTTCATCCTCGTGTACGACGGAATGGCTGACTTAAAGATACCAGAGCTTGGCAGCCGCACCCCCATGGAAGCGGCAAAAAAGCCTATGATGGACAAGCTCGCGCGTGATTCCCGCGTAGGTACGGTGCTTAACGTTCCTGCCGGAATGGTGCCGGAGAGCGACACCGCAAATCTCGCGATTCTCTCGTACGATCCCAAAACATACTCAAAGGGCCGCTCGCCTCTTGAAGCGGTCAGCATGGGGATAGAGATGCAGCCCGACGAGACCGCAATCCGCTGTAACGTAGTTACGCTCTCGGAGGACGAGGAAAATTACGACGACAAGATCATTCTCGACCACAGCGCAGACGAGATAACCACCGCAGAGGCAGACGAGCTTATCCGCGCAATGCAGGAAAAATTCGGTGACGAGATGCGTCATTTCTACACCGGTGTAAGCTATCGCCACTGCCTGATATGGAAAAACGCGGACGACAGATATAACTTTATGCGCCCCCACGACATTCTCGGCAAGAGAATAGGAGAATATCTCCCCTCGGGCGACGACGGAAAGCCGTTTTACGATCTTATGCGCGCAAGTTATGACGTGCTTAACGATCACCCGGTAAACCGCGCCCGCAGAGAAAGAGGCTTGCGTCCCGCAAACTCTATCTGGCTCTGGAGCCCCGGCAAAAAGCCTGCACTTCCCTCTTTCAAAGAAAAATGGGGACTTGACGGCACGGTCATTTCCGCGGTTGATCTTATAAAAGGCATCGCGAAATGCGCCGAGATGGAAACTGTGAACGTAGACGGTGCTACCGGCAACGTCCATACCAACTACGACGGCAAAAAGGACGCCGCGATCGACGCTTTCAAAAACGGCAAGGATCTCGTATTCCTGCACGTTGAAGCGCCTGACGAGTGCGGCCACCGTGCGGAGATCGAAAACAAGGTGCTCTCTATCGAGCTGATAGACGAAAAGATACTCACTCCCGTATACGAGTATCTCGCATCCTCGGGAGATGATTTCAGAATCCTGCTTCTCCCCGATCATCCCACCCCGATCTCTATCCGCACACATTCTTCAGATCCCGTTCCGTACATGATATATTCAAGCGACAAAAAGTTTGACGGTGTTGACACCTTCACCGAAGCCACCGCCGAGGCAAAGAATGATTATCTCCCCGACGGCAGTGCCCTCATGGACATTTTGACAAAATAACTCCCGTCCCCATCAAAAGGAGACAGCTATGCGCTATAAGATAAAACGGATCAGCAAGAAAAATGAGAATCCCGCTCCGACGGTAAAAAGATCGACTGCGGTTCTTTCTCATATGCACGATATTCTCGGAGTTGCGGTCTGCGCGATCTCGCTTGCGCTGATTATATTTACGTTTTTTATAAGACTCGGAACGGTGTACGGTCATTCAATGCAAAGTACCCTTTCAGACGGAGATATTATTCTTTTTTCTCCGATGATAAAAAACGTAGAGCAAGGGGATATAATAGTATTTGAACCGTCCGGCGGCGATTTTTCCGAGCCGCTTGTCAAGCGCGTTATCGCGACCGAGGGACAAACGGTGTACGTAGACCCCGAGACCGGTATCATTTCGGTAGACGGCAAAGAAATATCGGAAAGCGATTACGTTTCAAACCAAAAGGATACAGTCGCTTTGTCGTTTACTTCTCCTTATACAGTTGAATCCGGGCACGTTTTCGTGCTTGGAGATAACAGAGGTAACTCGATAGACAGTCGGCATCCCGACGTCGGCGCGGTAGATCTCAATAACGTTATCGGCAAAGTGATTTTGCGTATCTATCCGTTTGAAAGCGCAGGAACGATTGATTAAGTCTCATAGTGTATTAACTTTTGTGTCGCAGAAAGGCGACGAAATGGAGATTAAATAATATGGTAAATATGGTAAAAGAAAAAAACGAAGACCAAATAAACCGAGATAAAAAGATCGCACAAACGCTGTTTGATTATATGGAAGTCATAGTATTCTCCATCTGCTTCGTTTTTATTGTGTTTACTTTTCTCGGCAGAGTGTCAGTCGTAACGGGCTCGTCCATGGAGCAGACTCTTTCGCACCGCGATACCATCCTCGTGTCAAGCCTTCCGTATACTCCGAAGCAAGGTGACATCGTGGTATTCCGCGCGCCGTACAGTGAGCATTACGGAGACGAGCATCTTGTAAAAAGAGTTATAGCTACCGAAAATCAGACGATAGATATTGACTTTTCCACCTGGACGGTAACGGTTGACGGACAGAAGATAGACGAAAGCGAATATCTGTATCTTTCAGGATTTCCGTATCACAGCGAGATTTCATTTCCCTACACGGTTCCCGACGGAAAGGTATTTCTTATGGGAGATAACAGATACGGCTCTCACGACAGCCGCACCTATGACATCGGAGCAGTAGACTCTGATTATATCGTCGGTCCGGCGGTATTCCGCATACTTCCGATAGATAAATTCGGATTTATAAATTAATTTTTAGATAGGAAACGATATGCCATCAGATCAGATACAGTGGTTTCCCGGGCATATGGCGAAAACCCGACGGCTTATAAAGGAAAATCTTTCCTCGGTCGACGTGGTAATAGAACTGCTTGATGCCCGTGTGCCGAAAAGCTCGGAGAATCCTGAATTCTCCACCCTCGTAGGCGACAAACCAACGTTAATATTAATGAACAAAGCGTCCCTTGCCGATCCCGCCGCAAACAAAAAATGGGCGGAGCATTTCGCATATTCAGGCAGACGGGTGATCGAGACCGACTGTATCACCGGCGCGGGACTTAACAAAATAATGCCCGCGGTAAACGATCTGCTTGCCGACCGCATCCGCCGTTATAACGAAAAAGGAATGGCAGGCAGAAAGCTCCGTGCAATGATAGTCGGCATCCCCAACGTAGGAAAATCCTCACTTGTAAACAAGCTGTCCGGCGGAAAACGTGCCAAGGTAGAGGATCGTCCCGGTGTCACCTTAAATAAGCAGTGGGTAGTCACGAACATCGGTCTCGAGCTTCTTGATATGCCGGGCGTTCTGTGGCCGAAGTTTGAAGACCGCACGGTCGGTGAAAATCTCGCCGCAACCGGCGCGATAAAGGACGATATTGTGGATACCGAAGCCGTCGCCTGCGCTCTTGCGGGGCGGCTCAAGAGAATGTATCCCGATCTTCTTGCCGCAAGATACAAGCTTGATCCCGCTCTGCTCTCAGACGATGAACTTTCCGACTACGACCTTTTCCTCGCTATCGGAAAAAAACGCGGATTTTTGGTATCAGGCGGAGAGATAAACACCGAAAGAACGGCACTTACTCTGCTTGACGAGTTCCGCGGAGCGAAGATAGGACGGATCACCCTCGATTCTCCCGACGAGTAACCTAATATAAGGAGATCTTTATGCTTGATTATTCACTTGAAAATAAATATCTCTCCGAAGGCTTTTCGGTAGTGTGCGGTACTGACGAGGCAGGCAGAGGTCCTCTCGCAGGCCCGGTTTTCGCCGCCGCGTGCATACTCCCGTCAGGGCTTGTTATAGAAGGGCTCAACGACTCAAAGAAGATAAGCGAAAAAAAGCGTGAAAAGCTGTTTGATATAATAAAGGAAGAAGCGATAAGCTACGGCATCGCATCAGCGTCGGTAGAGGAGATAGATTCTCTGAACATTCTCGAAGCGGCACAGCTTGCTATGAGACGTGCGGTTGCTATGCTCTCCCCCGTACCCGACCTCGTGTTGGTGGACGGAAACGTAGCTCGCAATTTTGAGATGACAGCAGTCCCCGTAATCGGTGGAGACGCGATCTCACCATCTATCGCGGCGGCATCAATACTTGCGAAAGTAAGCCGTGACCGCGACTGTCTTCTCCTTGACGAAGCGTATCCCGAGTACGGATTTGCCAAGCACAAAGGCTACCCCACAAAGGATCATATGCAGCTTGTGCGCGAACTCGGCCCCTGCCCCGCGCACAGAAAAACGTTCCTCAAATTCTTGAACAAATAAAATGAAACTGCAGAACACAAACCGCCGCCGCGGAGGAGAAGCGGAAGAATTTGCCGCCAAATATCTTGAAAAGAACGGCTACCGTATTCTTGAAAGAAATTACCACTTTTCGCATAACGAAACCGATATAATAGCGGAAGACGATACATACATTATATTCGTGGAAGTAAAAGCGAGAAAGAATACCGAGTCGTCAATGCGTTTCGGGCGTCCCGCCGCCGCTGTTACGAAGTCAAAACAAATGCGACTAATAGAATGTGCGCGAGGGTATCTCGCAACACATTTTACATCAAAGCAGCCGCGGCTTGACGTGATAGAGCTGTACGTAAATTCGGACGGCGCGATAACAAAGCACAACACCGAAATAAAGCACATAGAAAATGCGTTTCACCCGTAACGGCGATAAATTATATAATAATTAATAATGTAGCAAAAAATTCAAAGGACATATACGAAAAATGAAATTTTTAAGCACCAGAGAAAAAAATCAAAATTTCGTCAATTCCGCAGAGGCAATAAAGGAAGGTCTCGCTCCTGACGGAGGTCTGTACCTCCCCGAGAGCATTCCCACCCTCTCTCTTGACGAAATCTGCGCGCTTGCGGATATTCCCTATTCCGACCGCGCCGCAAAAATTCTGTCTCTCTTTTTGACAGATTACGACAAAGATCTTCTCACCGAAGACTGCCGTGACGCTTATTCCGAAGAAAGATTCCCCGGCGGTCCCGCCCCGCTTTACTCTCTGCCCTGTGGCACCGAGGTACTCGAGCTGTGGCACGGTCCCACCTGCGCTTTCAAGGATATGGCTCTGCAGATAATGCCGAAGCTGCTCTCCCGTGCGCTCACCATCACAGGTGAAAAGCGCAAAGCGCTCATTCTCGTTGCTACGTCCGGCGACACGGGAAAAGCCGCGCTTGAAGGCTACCGCGACGTTGACGGCACCGGAATTCTCGTATTCTACCCCGTTGACGGCGTGTCAAAGGTACAGAAGCTCCAGATGCAGACCCAGGCGGGTGAAAACGTATCGGTATGCGCTATCAGAGGTAACTTCGACGACGCGCAGAACGGTGTAAAGCAGATATTCGCTGACGAAAAAACTGCCGCAGAGCTCAATGAAAAAGGAATCTTCCTTTCCAGCGCGAACTCTATCAACTTCGGCAGACTTGCTCCGCAGATCGTATATTACATCTCCGCTTACGCCGATATGGTTAAGAAATCTGCCATTAAAGCCGGAGACAAAATAAACGTATGCGTCCCCACAGGTAACTTTGGAAACATCTTTGCCGCGTATATCGCAAAAGAGATGGGACTTCCGATAGACAGGCTTGTATGTGCGTCAAACTCAAATAACATCCTCACCGATTTCATTGAGACCGGCGTGTACGACAGAAACCGCAAATTCCACACGACTATCTCTCCGTCAATGGATATTCTTATATCAAGTAACCTTGAGCGTCTCCTCTCTCTTATCTGCGGTCCCGAAAAGACTGCGGCTTATATGAAAGACCTCAAGGAAACCGGTAAGTACTCGGTATCTTCCGAAGAACTCGCAAAGATAAAGGAATCCTTCTCGGGTTACTTCTGTTCCGAAAAAGAAACGGCAGAGGTAATAAAGAACACCTACGAAAAAGACGGTTATCTCATAGATACCCATACCGCAGTAGGTCTCGGCTGTGTGAAAAAATACATCTCTGAGACGGGAGATAACAAAAAAATGCTCCTTGCCTCCACCGCAAGCCCGTATAAATTCTCCCAGGACGTTCTCGCTTCTCTCGGCATAGACGTTCCCGCAGACGGACTTGACGCGCTCGGAGTTCTCAGCGAGAACACAAACACCGAAATCCCCCGTCCTTTGGCTGAGCTGAAAGGAAAAGCGGTAAGATTTGACACCACCGTTGACCGTGAGGAAATGACGGCGACCGTTCTTTCCTTTAAATAAAAGGAAGAGCACAAAAAAGGAGGTAGCATGTCTCTTTACGTGATCTCCGATCTGCACCTGTCAAGTGCAGTAAACAAACCTATGGACGTATTCGGTTATCGCTGGACCGGATACACCGACAAGATAGTGAAATACTGGAAGGCGGTCGTATCGGAAGACGATACGGTGGTCATTCCCGGTGACATATCCTGGGGAATCTCGCTTGAAGAATCACTTGCCGATTTTGAGCTGATCGCTTCCCTGCCGGGCAAAAAAATACTCGGCAAAGGCAATCACGATTATTGGTGGTCCACGGTTACGAAAATGACCGCTTTCTTTGAGCAAAATAAAATCAGCGATATGGAATTTCTTTTCAACAACGCGCTCGAGACCGATGAATTTATAATCACCGGCACGCGAGGCTGGTACACCGAGGATAAGCAAAACGCGGCTCCCGACACTGCCGATTACGAGAAAATAGTGTCAAGAGAAGCGGCGCGCCTTAAACTCGGACTCAAATCAGCCGAAGCTCTGAAACGCGAGGGCGACACGAGAGAGATACTCGTGTTCTTCCACTTCCCTCCCGTATTCCGCGGATTCGTTTGCCGTGAGCTTGTAGATATACTGAAGGAATTCGGTATCAAGCGCGCGTACTTCGGACATATACACGGAGTATACGACCTTGAGAGATCGTTTAATTACGAAGGGATAGATTTTATCATCACTTCTGCGGATTTTCTCTCGTTCGTCCCCCTCTCGATAATGCCCGATATAGATTATTGATACCTTTATTACATAAAAATACTGTAAAATCTTGACTTTACAAGAAAAAACAGTTAAAATAAAGGGTAGTGTAAAAAAGTAAAATATTTTTTATCATATTGAGGAGTAAAATCACAATGGAACTTAAAAAAGCAGAAAAAGTTGAGAACAACAAATTTGAGTTGTCCTTCACAATCGACAAAGAATCGTTTGAAAAAGCGATAAACACCGTTTACCGCAAGAACGTAAAAAATATGAACGTACCCGGTTTCCGCCGCGGTAAGGCTCCGAGAAACATAATCGAGAAGCTTTACGGTAAGGGAGTTTTCTATGAAGACGCTATAAACGAGCTTCTTCCCGACGCATATGCTGAAGCTATCAAAGAAGCAGGCATCGACCCCGTAAGCCGCCCCGAGTTTGATATTGAGTCCATTGAGGACGGCGTTACCGTTAAGGCTACCGTTTACGTTAAGCCCGAGGTAGAGGTAAAGGATTACATCGGTATCAAGGCTAACAAGTACGTTGCTCCCGTTTCTGACGAGGAAGTTGACGCTGAGATCAACCGTGTTCGCGAGCGCAACGCACGTGAGATCGAGATCACCGACCGTGCAGCTCAGAACGGCGACAAGGTAATCATCGACTTTGACGGTTACGTTGACGGCGTAGCATTTGACGGCGGCAAGTCCGAGAAATACAACCTCAAGCTCGGTTCCGGTCAGTTCATCCCCGGCTTTGAGGATCAGATCGTCGGTCACAACATCGGCGACAGCTTTGACGTAAACGTTGAGTTCCCGAAGGAATATCACGCTGAAAATCTTGCAGGCAAGCCCGCAGTATTTAAGGTAGTTCTTCACGAGATCAAGTTTGACGAACTCCCCGAGCTTGACGACGAATTTGCAAAAGACGTTTCTGAATTTGACACCCTTGATGCATATAAGGCAGACATTAAGGCAAAAATAGGTGAGCGTAACGAAAAACAGGCAGAGAACGTATTTGAGGAGCAGATCATTGACGCGCTTATCGAGCGTCTTGAGGCTGATATTCCCGAGGCTATGTTCGAGAATGAGACCGAGAACTTCGTACGCGACTATGACAGCCGTCTCCGTATGCAGGGTCTTGACCTCGCTACTTACTTCAAGTATACCGGTCTTGATCTCAACGCTCTCCGCGAGCAGCTCAGACCTCAGGCAGAGCGTCAGGTAAAGACCAGACTTGCGCTTGAGAAGATCGTTGAGCTTGAAAAGCTTACCGCATCCGACGAGGAGATCGAAAAGGAATACGAGAATCTCGTTATGGCATACGGTATGGAGATCGACAAGATCAAAGCTACCATTGACAGCGCTGCTATCGCTGCTGATCTCTGCGTAAAGAAGGCAGTTGACCTCGTAAAAGAAAAGGCTGAGGTAACAAACAACGCTCCCGAAGCTGAAAAGACCGAGGAGAAGCCGAAGAAGAAGACCACCACCAAGTCTTCCACCGCTAAATCCACCACTACCAAGAAGACCACTACCAAGTCTACTACTGCAAAGTCTACCGCTACCAAGAAGACTACCACCAAGAAAGCAGCTCCCAAGGCTGAAGAGAAAGCTGAAGCAGCAGTAGAAGAAAAGGTAGAGGAATAATTCCGTTTCGCGCATAAAATACCTGACATGGAGGAATAAATAATGGCACTTGTACCAATGGTAATCGAACAGACCAACCGCGGGGAGCGTTCTTATGATATTTATTCCCGTCTGCTCAACGACAGAATAATCTTTCTTGCAGACGAGATAAACGACACCACCGCATCACTCACCGTTGCTCAGCTGCTGTTCCTTGAATCGCAGGATCCCGATAAGGATATAAGTCTTTATATCAACAGCCCCGGCGGCGTAATCACATCGGGTATGGCTATATACGATACAATGAACTATATCAAATGCGACGTTTCCACCATCTGCA
>CAZGHD010000013.1:0-10679 GCA_964525525.1 uncultured Lachnospiraceae bacterium
AGCGGTGGATGAGGTGTTTGAAACAAGCGAAAAAGACTCCTCATGCGTCGGCCTTCTGCTGCCACCTCTGAAATTGCGAAGCAATTTCCAGGAAGAACACTATGTGTTTTCCTCTCCCTTCACAGGAGAAGACTTTTTTGATATGCTGAAAGCAAAGAAAAGCTCGGCGCAATGATATGCACCTCCAAAAGCGTCTAACTTTTGGGGTTCATATCAGGTAACAGAGGTCTGAATCCGGAATCTTTTTCTCACTGCGTTCGAAAAATCTTCCCAAAGTTGCGCTGATGTGCAGCGGGAACTTAGGCATATATCATCTTTCTCTTTTATCTATTCTCTTTTATCTTTTATCTGGAAAAATCGCATAAGGCATTTAGAGAAAAGAGAAGAGATAAAAAAGAAGAACGAAGAGAACAAAAAGAAAAATCGCCTACTTGCGTAAGCGATTTTTCTTTTTGGTGCGGGTAACAGGGGTCGAACCTGCACGAATTAACACAGGATCCTAAATCTTGCGCGTCTGCCAATTCCGCCATACCCGCATAAAAGCTCTTAGATTAAGAGCTTTTATGATTATAACATCATTTGAACGGATTGTCAAGCGACAGTAACTGTCTGTTCGTAGTTTTATTTATTCAGATCGCGGTCACACTCGATTATCATGTGGATAAGAATTCTTACCGCGCGGAAGAAATCGTCAAGGATTATACATTCGTCTCTCTCGTGGTCTCCGCCGTGACCTGCGGGCATATCAAGCGCTTTTGACGGAGCACCGGCGCAGGGGGCTTTTACACCTACCGAGAACGCGTTTTTGAGATAGCGCGCGTAGGTACCGCCGGACAGACGGTAGGACTTTTTATTGTTTCCGGTTATCTCGTTGTATACGCTTTCCATTATTTCGGGTATTTTGCTGTCCTTGTCGGTGGAAAATCCGGGGCGGTTTTCTATCCACGCGACAGACCAGCCGCTGTCCGCGAGATTCTTCTCGAGCGTCTTTTCAAGCTCGTCGGGAGCAAATGACGCGCCGTATCTTATATCAATGCTTGCGTACAGCTTTCCGTCTTCCATTTTCACCATTCCGTTAGCGGCGGAAAGGGGGCCGAAGTCCTCGTCGTCGTGCTTGATGCCGAGTTCTTCGCCGTAATGAGTAGAGAAGAATTTAACCAGCGTAGCCATTGCTTCTCTGTCCTCTGCCGAAAGGGCAGAGCAGTCTGCGAGGAGTGCTGCCGCTTTTGCAGTAGCGTTTTCTGCGTCCTCGGGATATGCCGCGTGCTTTGCGACGCCGAACGCCTTGAAAAGAAGATTACCGTCTGCGGTTTTTTCAAGGGAGAATTTGTCGTTTCCGTTTATTTTATTTGTTATTTCCGCTTCAAGCTCTGCGGAATATTTGAGGGTGACAGAAATACAGTCGAGGATTATATTGAACGCGGAACCGCCCTCAAAACCGATAATATCGGAGGACGGAGTGTTACGGCGAGCCCACATATGAAGGATACCCTTTTCACCGGTGCAGCACGGGAACGCCGAGTCGGGAACGATAGAGAGCTCGGGCATTTTTTCGTTTTCAACGAACGCTTCTATATCTTGCATACCGCTTTCCTCGTTTGAACCGAGGTAGGTTACTATGCGGCTGTTTATCGGAATACCGCACTCCTTTAATACCGACATCGCGCAAAGGGACGCGATAACGCCTGACTTGTTGTCGCTTACTCCGCGGCCGATCAGAGTTCCGTCTATTACCTTGGGAGAAAACGGCTCGGTATATATCCAGCCGTCACCTACCGGAACTACGTCGGTATGTGTGTAAAGGCAGATAGTCTTCTCGCCGTCGCCGTACTCGGCAAGGCCGTATCTGTTGCCCGAGCGGAGCTCGGTGTTAAATCCGTGAGAGCGGTACAGATCTGCTACCGCACGAAGTGCGCGCAGACATTCGGGTCCGAACGGAGCGCCGTCCTCGGGAGCGGATTCGATAGACGGGATCTTTACAAGCTCCATCCATTCGTTTACCGCGCGGTCGCGGTTTTTCTCCAGCCAATCGGATATTTTTTTGTCGTATTCTTTGTTTATCATAAATAGCGTCCTCTTTTTTTGAAAATATTTTCAGTATTCCGACATATTACCGTCAGAAAAAAGTGAGATAATCAGTATAGTTAAATTCAGCAGGTGTGAATATATTTCTTCATCAGCTTTTCGGCTTTCGCGGATATGAGATCAAGCTCGGTTTTGTCTGCGTTGCCCGTTGCGTACTGGAACATAAGCTCGCCGTCGAGTACCGCCTCTTTGTCGTGGAGCGGGAAGTAGTTTTCCATAAGGAACGCGGCGTATTTCTGGAGTCTGAATTCACCGACGATGCGGTACTCATCCGAGATCGTATCAATCGCTACAGAGTAGTGATCCTTTATAGCGGTGAGAATTTCCGAACGCTCGTTTTCTTTTGCGAAAACCACGGTGTGGCAGGGCTTCATGCCGCGGTTTAAGACCGTTGAGCCGTGGCTGTCGGTCGAGCCTACTATCGGGTGTACTCTGCCTTCTCTGTATTCGTCGTAGTAAAGCGCGGTCTGAAGTCCGTTCATGTGGAAATACAGCTCACCTCCGAGAACCTCAAACGCGTCAAACGGGTGATTCTTCATAATATAGCGGGTAAACGCTTCGGGTATCTGGAAAATATTTGAGATCCAGTAAGGATGCGCGAAGATGCCGAGACCGTCCGCTTCTCTGATCTTGTCAAATGCCCAAACGCAGGATGCGTACCAGCGGGGCTCAACGTCGCCCGGGATAGGATCGTCGGAGGAGTTAAGTCTGTCGATTATCGCGTCTATCTCTTTGTTATACTGTTCTTCTGTAATTGTATCCGGAGGGCAGACGGATGAATCAAGGCGTCTGCGGTCTATATTTCCGTCGGTCTCTCTATGATTGGGTCTGCCTTCTATAAGCCCGTTTACCGAGAAAAGACCGCCCGCGTTGACGATATGTACCTCGTTTCCGGGCAGGTGGACTTCCTCACCCGGGAGAATGTTCAGTGCAATGTTTACGTCTTTATACGCGTTCATCGCGTCAAGCGACGGATAGTAGCGGTGATGGTCGGTAATAACGATGAAATCGTAGCCTAATTTGCGGTAATTTGCACAAACTATATCGGGAGCCTCGCGTCCGTCAGAGCGGAAGGTGTGCATATGAAAGTCGCCCTTGAGAGGATAGCGGGATGCGAGATCGTGCTCAAGCGCGTATACCGAAAACTGCGCGAGCTTATCCTCGCCCGAATATATTCTTACGTAATGTTCAGCCTCGGCTTGCGCGGTGTAGGGAAATCTGAGGCAACCGTCACTGTCGGGCGTGACTTTTATCTCGGTGTAGTTGTCTTTGTAAAAATCGTGACGGTGAAATCCTTTGGTTATGTCGTGCACCGATACGGTGTACTCACCCTTGAACGCGGCGTGCGCGCCGAGCGGCTTTACGGTGAATTCTATCTCTTTGCCGACAGGGAAAGCTATCGGATAAATATCGTAGTTATAGAGTTCCTTTCTCATTTTTTCGCAAGTCCTCTTAAAATATATTTAGTTGACTTTAGTATATATTATTTTTGTATTTTAGTCAAGCATCACCGAAAGAGTTTTGAAAAAAAGACACTTTTGTGCTAACATATGGCAAGATTGTGCGGGTAAATTTAATTTATTTACAAAATTACTATTGCAATATCTTACGATTTGTATTAATATTATTATGTATAGTTATGCCGTTTCGGGAGGGGAACCGTTTGTTCGGATATATCAAGCCGCTTGTTTCGGAGCTGAAGGTAAGTGAATACGAATATTACCGCGGCGTGTACTGCGGTCTGTGCCGCGCTCTCGGAAAACGCACGGGGCAAACGTCGAGATTTGCGTTAAACTACGACCTCGTTTTTCTCGCTCTCGTGCGTATGGCGGTGAGCGGAGGGGATTATTCTTTTTCCCGCAGAAGATGCATCGTGCACCCGCTCAAAAAACGGCGTATGGCAGACGGATGCGAGGTGCTTGATTTCTGCGCTTACGCTACCGCTATGCTGACCTGTCAAAAAATAGAGGATAACGTCAAGGACTCCCGCGGAGCGTCGAAAGTCGCGGCGTATGCGCTCTCGCCGTACGGCAAGATGCTCGGTCGGCGGTCAAAACCTATTGTCGCACTGACCGAAAAAGTCACGGAACGTCTTTGCGAGCTTGACGCGCTGGAGAGAGAAAAATGTCCGTCTGTTGACCGCCCTGCCGATGTTTTCGGGCGTGCGCTCGGCGCGATTTGTGCCGAGGGTGTCGGCGAAGAGGAATCGACCGAATACCGCGTTTGCCGCGAGATAGGTTATCGGCTCGGCAGATTTATATATATACTTGACGCGGCAGACGATTTTGCCGACGACGTAAAGAGCGGCAGTTACAACCCGATAAGATACGCGTATGAGACGGAGGAGCTGACAGACAGATTAAAAGAAAATCTGTACGAGGCACTGCTGCTTGAGTGCTGTTCGCTTGACGCGTCGTCGTCGCTGATAGATTTTTCCGCCTGCGTGTCGGCGGGCAACATTATAAAGAATATTATCGAACTCGGTATGCCGGACGCGGCCGCCCGCGTTCTCGCTATAAACGAAACAGGAGATACTACTAAATGAAAGATCCGTATTCGGTCCTCGGCGTTCCAAGGACCGCCACAGATGATGAAATAAAAAAAGCATATCGCGAGCTGGCGCGTAAATATCACCCCGATAATTACACCAACAGTCCGCTTGCCGATCTCGCGTCCGAAAAGATGAAGGAGATCAACGAGGCTTACGATACCGTTCAAAAGGAACGTGCGGGCAAGGGCTCTTCGTCATACTCCTCGGGCGGTGCTTACGGCTACGGTCAGGGCAGCTATACCGGCGGAAGCTCGGGAACCTCGTTTGCCGAGGTGCGCAGACTTATAAACGCGGGGCAGTATATTCAGGCGGAAAATATTCTTGACTCAACCCCCTCTGCCGGCAGAGACGCGGAGTGGAACTTCCTCAAGGGCTGTATCTGCCTTCAGCGCGGATGGTATGCAGACGCGCAGAGATACATTGAGACCGCGTGCTATATGGATCCCAACAATATGGAATATCAGAACGCGCGCGCAAGAATGTCCGGCGGCGCGGCAAGATTCGGGCAGCCTTACCGCACGGCGGGAGGACTCGGCGGATGTTCGGTGTGCGATATTTGTACCGGACTTATGTGCGCGGACTGTCTGTGTGACTGCTTTGGCAACGGATGCTGTTAAATCAATTATCTTTCGGAGAACACTGTTTTGAAAAAGACTAAAAAGATAGCAACCTCTGCGGTGCTGTGCGCGATGAGCGTTATAATCCTGTATTTCGGTGCCGTGTTTGACGTTATGTTTCTTACTATGGCGGCGGTGGCGTCGCTTATCGTGGTGTATACCGTTATAGAGATAGGCGGTTCTTATCCGTGGCTGATATACGCGGCGACCTCGCTTCTCTCTATGCTTTTGCTTCCGAATAAGCTTCCTGCGATAACTTATCTCATCTTCGCGGGAATCTATCCGATAATAAAATCGTACGCCGAGCGGCTTCCTCTCGTGATCGCGTGGATAGTGAAGCTCGCTATGTTCAACCTCTGCCTCACGGGGCTGATCTTCATCAGTAAAAGCATTATGGGGCTTGAGGATCTTACCTTCGGCTTTTCGCCGATAGTTTACGCCGCGGGAAACTTGATTTTCCTGCTTTTCGACTACGTTTTGTCAAAGATAATACTGCTCTATATGCTAAAGCTCAGAGCACGCTTCCGCTCGTCGGTTCATTTTGACTGAATTGCGTCTGTTGCCTTGACAAAGGCGAGACGGTTGGTGTATAATTAAAATAGGTGAATAGCCTTTTTAATACAGTATATATAATATAAGAGATTCTGAAAGGAACGTTTCCGTTATGATAAAAAGCATGACGGCTTTCGGCCGCGCAAAAGAGACGATAGACAACAAAGTAATAACGGTCGAGCTGAAATCGGTCAACAGCCGTTATTTCGATTGCTCGATAAAGATCCCGAGACTTTACGGATTTCTTGAAGATAAGATAAAATCCTACCTTACCGCAAGCGGAATATCCCGCGGTAAGCTTGACGTCGGCGTTATGGTAGAGCAGACCGCGTCCTCCGGCGTTACGGTCGATCTTGACGTCGCTTATACCGAGTCGTATATCGCGGCGCTTCACCGCCTTAGCGAGGAGTTTGGACTTCGCGACGATATATCGGTTATGACCGTGGCACAGAACAGAGATATTTTCTCGGTTCAAAAGCCTGAGGAAGACGCCGAAAAGGATTGGGAAAACATAAAAACCGTACTGGATCTTGCTCTTACCGAATACAACGCGATGAAGATCGCGGAGGGCGAACGTCTTGAAAAGGACATCAGAGGCAAGATAGAAGGTATCAAGGTAATAACCGGTGAAATATCTGCGGCATCCGAACAGGAGATCGCCTCCTACCGCGCAAAGATGGAGCAGAGAATAAAGAATATGCTCGGCGATATGAACGTTCAGATAGACGAGAGCCGTATTCTGACCGAGTGCGCGATCTTCGCGGACAAGGTCGCAATAGACGAGGAGCTGGTCAGACTCGCAAGCCATTTCGAGGCTTTCGAGGAGATCACGAGATCCAAAGACCCGGTAGGACGTAAGCTCGATTTCCTGCTTCAGGAGATAAACCGCGAGACCAACACCATCGGCTCCAAGGTTTGTGACAGCAATATCGCTCGCCGCGTCGTGGATATAAAGAGCGAGCTTGAAAAAATACGCGAACAGATACAGAATATCGAATAGTAATAAACAGAGAGACTGAAAAATGAAATTCATCAATATAGGCTTCGGAAATATGGTTGCCGCTGACAGGATAGTAGCCTTGGTCAGCCCGGATTCTTCTCCTATCAAGCGTCTTATCTCTGACGCAAAGGACGACGGCAGAGTAATTGACGTTACCTGCGGCAGACGTACCCGCTCGGTAATAGTTACCGACAGCGAGCACGTTATCCTTTCCGCTATACAGGCGGAGACCATCTCAAACCGACTTACAAGCGACGATGCAGACAATATTGAAGACGAGGGAGAAGAGGATGAGTAAAAAAGACGGACTTTTGGTAGTTATTTCGGGTCCTGCCGGCAGCGGCAAGGGCACGGTAATCAAGGAGCTTATGGCAAAGGATGATAGAATTGCCTATTCGGTTTCCGCAACTACGAGATCTCCAAGACCCGGAGAGACCGACGGAAAAGAATATTATTTCATTTCGCACGATGAGTTCAAACAGAGAATAGCAGACGGCCGTATGCTTGAGTACGCGGAATATTGCGGCAACTACTACGGCACTCCGCTTGACGAGACCAAAAAAGCTCTTGACGAGGGTAAATTCTTTATCCTTGAGATAGAGGTTCAGGGCGCAACGCAGGTCAAACGGCTGTTTCCCGACGCTGTGCTTATGATGATACTCCCGCCGAACTTTTCTACTCTTGAAGCCAGACTTCGAGGCAGAGGAACCGAGACCGATGACGTTATACGCAAGCGTCTCGCTACCTCAAGAGACGAGGTCGCAAAGCTTGATATGTTTGACTACGTTTTGGTCAACGAGGACGGAGGCGCCGCTGTCGTTGCGGACACCATCAGCTCGATAGTTACCTGCGAGACGCACGCGGTCAAGCGTAACCCTGACTTCGGCAAAGAGTTTTTTGCAAACTAACATAGACTACTAACAACTTACTATAAACAAGACGACGAAAGGATAAAAATCATGATCTACCCTTCAATAGACGAACTTTCCAAAGGCGGAAAATATAACCGTTATATGCTCGTTATCGCTACTGCAAAATGCGCGAGACTTGTTACCGACGAGTACGTTTCACAGCGCGAAAAGGCAGAGAAAATGATCGCTAACAAGGAGACCGAAAAGAGTCTTTCCTCTATGATCCGCCGCGAGTATCGCGACGAAAAGGCGGTAAAGAACGCGATCAACCGTCTTTGCTCGGGCGAGTACCGCGTGGTTGAGGAAAGCGTTCCCGAAACGCCCGAGATGATCAGCGTTAACGACTAAAACGCAATTAAAACGAAAGGACGGCCAAGTGCCGCGCTTAACAATGCAAAGCAGATCTGTTTTCGTGCGGCTGCTTGACGCGCCGTATGTTGCCGATTGCCGATACAGCTACCTCGTTCCGCAGGATCTTTCCGATAAGGTGAAACTCGGTAGCTTCGTTACCGTTCCGTTCGGAGGCGGCAACCGCCGCCGCGCGGCTGTGGTCGTCGGAGAATCGGAGGATACCTCGTACACCGCCGCAGACGGCAGAACAATAAAATTTAAGCCCGTGCTGTCGGTAACTCAAGAGCGGTTTGCCCTGAGTGAAGAACAGCTCGGGCTATGCTCATTTATATGCTCGTCTACTTTGTGCACTTTTGGAGACGCGGTACACGCGATTTTGCCGTCTGCCGCCTTCTCCTCTCTTGTAGAAACGTGGAAGATCGGCGAAAAAGAACTCGAAACGACGCAGGGTGTTGAGCACCTTATCTACTCGTTTATCAAGAGAAACGGAGATACTCCGGTATCGAAAATTCTCAAAGAATTCGGGCAGGATTCCGCGCAGACTCTTGACAGAATGAGGGCGGCGGGCGTGCTCGTGCGCGATTTTTCGGTAAACGAGTCAAAAAACGATAAATATACCTCTTACTACCGCCTCGCGATCGACGAGGAGGAGGCGAGAGCGCTTGCATCCGGCAGAAAAAAAGGCTTGCGAACGCAAAAACAAAAGGACGTAATTTCGCACCTTTTAGAGTTTGGCAGATGCGAAAGATCAGTGCTTGAAGCACAGCTTTCAGTAACTTACGCCCAGCTTAAAAATCTGTGCGAAAAGGAATATGTTACAGAAGAAAAAGAAGAAAATTACAGAAATCCTTATCTTGACCGCGCGGTGTCTGTGCGTGGCGAGAGAACTCTTAGCGAGGAGCAGAAAAACGCGTACGATCAGCTTGACTCTCTGTATTCGTCCGGCGAGCCGCGCGCGGCTCTGCTTTACGGAGTTACGGGAAGCGGAAAGACCAGCGTTATAAAAGCGATGGTCGACCGCGTTCTGTCAGACGGACGGCAGGTTATAATCCTCGTGCCCGAAATATCGTTGACTCCGCAGACGGTGGATATTTTCTGCGGATATTACGGCTCAAGAGTAGCGGTAATACACTCCTCTCTGTCGGCGGGCGAAAGATACGACGCCTACAAACGCATATCGGCGGGCGAGGCGGACGTGGTTATCGGCACGCGGAGTGCGGTGTTTGCACCGCTTTCCCGCCTCGGAATGATAGTCATCGACGAGGAGCAGGAGCACACCTATAAATCGGACACCAGCCCGAAATATCACGCGCGGGATATAGCGAGATACAGAGTAGCAAAGAGCAACGCCCTCCTGTTGCTTGCTTCGGCTACCCCCTCGCTTGAAAGCTACTATAAAGCGAAGACAGGAAAATACAGCCTGATAACCCTGAAAAAGCGATACGGAAACGCGGTTCTGCCCCAGGTCGAGGTCGTGGATATGCGCCGTGAATCACGGGCGGGTAATCTGTCCCCCATCAGTGCGTCTCTGCTTCGTTCTATTGCAGAGACAAAGGACGCGGATAAACAGTCGATACTTTTCCTCAATCGACGCGGATATAATCACTTCGCGCTTTGCCGTATGTGCGGCGAGGTAGTCGAGTGCCCTCACTGCAGTGTGTCAATGACTTATCACACCACGGGAAAGGGAAGGATCGGAGAGGATGCGCTGTCCCGCGCTAAAAACGGCTATCTCGTGTGCCACTACTGCGGGTACAGAAGCGAGGTTCCGATGCTTTGCCCGTCCTGCGGGTCGGAGCATATGGCGTTTATCGGCTACGGCACGCAGAAGATAGAGGGAGAGCTGTGCGAGAATTTTCCGTCGGTGTCGGTGCTTCGCATGGACAACGACACAACTCAAACCAAATTCGCATATGAAAATCTGCTCGGCAGTTTTCGCCGCCGCGAGGCAGATATTTTGCTCGGAACGCAGATGGTGACCAAAGGTCACGATTTCCCGGACGTTACTTTAGTCGGAGTGCTTGACGCGGACAGCGCGCTCCACCTTGACGATTACCGTGCGGGGGAAAGAACTTTTTCCCTGATAACGCAGGTCATCGGACGCGCGGGCAGAGCGGATTCGCCCGGCAAAGCGGTGATTCAGACCCACGTTCCGGACGACGAGACGATAGTGCTCGCGTGCAAACAGGATTACGACGCTTTTTATGAGAAAGAGATAGTCCTGCGTAAAAATTATATGTTCCCGCCGTTTTGCGACATAGTGCTTATCAGCGCGACCTGCGAGGATGAGGTAGAAATAAATAACGCGATGCTAAAATTGTCCGATTTTATTGCGAGACTGTCGGAAAACGAGTTCAAGGACACGCCGATAGTGGCATTCGGCCCGTTTGAGGCTCCGATATATAAGCTTGACGGCAGATACCGCATGAGAATGGTGTTTAAGTGCAAATTAAACTCAAAAACGCGCGAGCTTTTCGCGAGAGTAATGCGGGAATCTGGGCAGTCGGTGTCAAAACGCGTTTCTTTATCAATAGATCTTAATCCTTCAAACGTATAATATAATAAATCAAACAGAGGAGATTTGAACAAATGGCAATACTTAATATAGTAAA
>CAZGHD010000013.1:10689-19648 GCA_964525525.1 uncultured Lachnospiraceae bacterium
TTCAAAGAAGAGGATAAAACAATGGCTATTCTGAATATAGTAAAAGAGGGAGACCCGGTACTCCGTAAGGTTTGCCGCCCGGTAGACGAGATCACTCCTAAAATAAAGACTTTGATCGACGATATGGTAGAGACTATGCACCGCGCAAACGGCGTGGGACTTGCGGCTCCGCAGGTAGGCATACTCAGACGCATAGTGGTCGTTGAGACCGATCCCGGTGTTGTCTACAAGCTGATAAATCCTGAGATAATCGCACGTGAGGGCAAGCAGAACGAGGCTGAGGGATGCCTTTCCGTTCCCGGAAAGTGGGGCATCACCGACCGTCCCGAAAAGGTTACCGTCAGAGCGACCGGCGTTGACGGCAGAAAGTTTGAAGTTACCGGCGAGGGACTTTTGGCTCGCGCGTTCTGCCACGAGCTTGACCATCTTGACGGTAAGCTGTTTACCGATAACGCGGTCAGAATGCTTGATCCCGATGAAATAGAGTAATTTGGAGTGGAAATTAAGTGAGAATTTTATTTATGGGAACGCCGGATTTCGCGGCGGAGATACTCAAAACCTTACACGCAGAGGAAGAAATAGTCGGCGTGTTTACCCAACCGGGCAAGCCGAAGGGCAGGGGGCATAACGTCACCCCGTCGCCCGTGCAGCAGCTTGCCGAGGAGCTCGGTATACCGTGCTATACACCCGCTACCCTCAAAGACAGTTCGGCACTTGAACTTATCAAAGAGCTTAATCCCGACCTTTCGGTGGTAGTCGCGTACGGTAAAATACTTCCGAAAGACGTGCTTGAATATCCTAAATACGGCTCGGTAAATATACACGCGTCTATCCTCCCGCGCTTCCGCGGCGCCGCACCGATACAGCGCGCGATAATCGCAGGAGACACCGAGACCGGCGTTACCGTTCAGCAGATGGACGAGGGACTTGATACCGGCGATATGCTTGTTGTTGATAAGATTTCTATCACTCCCGAGGACGATTTCGGTACTCTGCACGACAAGCTCGTTGAGTCGGGCAAGCGCGCGATAATCGAGACTATAAAACAGATAAAAGAAGGTACTCTTGCGCCGGAAAAACAGTCGGACGAGGGAGTTATATACGCTTCAAAAATAGAAAAGGCGGACGCGATAATAGATTTTTCCAAATCCTCGACGGAGCTTTCCTGCCTTATCAGAGGCCTTTCGCCCGTTCCGATGGCGCAGACCAAGCTGTGCGGTAAGATACTCAAAATAGCGGCTGCGCGTGTAGCAGAATACAGCGGCACAGCCGTTCCCGGTACTATCATCAAGAGCGGAAAGGACGGCATGGTCGTCGCGTGCGGTGACGGCGCGCTTGAGCTTATCGACGTTGTCCCCGAGGGTAAACGCAGAATGAGCGCAGTTGAATTTGCACGCGGTCACGCGGGTATCGATGGAGAGGTAATGTCATGGCAGTAAAACGCCGCGCGGACGTGAGAGACGCCGTCGTTAATTCGCTGATGCGTACTCAAAGCGGTTCGAAATTTTCAAACCTTGAGCTTGATGCGGCACTGGAAAAATACGATTTTTCTCAAAAGGACAGGGCGCTTTTTACCGCGCTTTATTACGGCGTAATAGAGCGTCAGATAACCCTTGACAGGATAATCTCCGAGCTGTCTACGAGAGAGCTCGAAACGATAGACGGACGCGCGCTGCAGATACTCCGTATGGCACTCTATCAGCTTATATATATGGACAGAATTCCCGATCACGCGGCGGTTTCAAGTGCGGTAGAGCTAACGCACAAGGGCGGTACGGACAGCTTTGTCAACGCGCTTTTGCGCTCCTATCTGCGCTCGCGGGAGAAATTCTTTCCTGAAAATATCGGCCTTTCCGGCGCGGAATTGCTTTCGTATAAGTACTCCGTTCCCGTGTGGATGATAGAGGAATGGGAAAAGGATTACGGTGCTGATTTGGCTGAAAAGATTGCGGCGGCATCAAATTTGCATCCCTATATGACTCTTAGAGTAAATACTCTTGTCGGAAGCCGCGAATCGGTGATAAAAGAACTTGCGGTAAACGAGGTTGAGGCAGCTTCAGACGAGGCGTGCGAGAGCGCGGTACATCTTAAATCAAACTATCCGATAGATAAAATAACCGTTATCAAAAACGGACGCGCATTCGTGCAGGATCTTGCGTCACAGCTTTGCTGTGAGGCACTTTCGCCGCTTGAGGGCGAGCTTGTGCTTGACGTTTGTTCCTGCCCCGGCGGTAAGAGCTTTTCTCTCGCTATGCTGATGAACAACAAAGGACGTTTGCTCTCGTCAGATCTTCACAAGAGTAAGCTGTCCCTCGTTTCGAGCGGTGCGGAAAAACTCGGAATAGATATTATAGAGACTTGCGTCAGAGACGGGCGCGAGCCTATTTCGGAGCTGTTTTGCACGGCTGACAGGATTCTTTGCGACGTTCCCTGTTCGGGACTCGGAGTTCTCGCGAAAAAACCGGATATACGGCACAAAAACAAAGATGACGTCATTAAACTGCCTGACGTGCAGTACGCGATACTGAAAAACAGTGCGGAATATCTCAAGGTGGGCGGTACGCTCGTTTATTCCACCTGCACTGTGCGCCGTGCGGAAAATGAAAACGTAGTCGAAAAATTTGTGCAGGAGGACGGCAGATTTGTTTTTGATAGCTTTTCTGTCGGCGGGTACGACGCTCATGACGGGCGTTTGACCATCTTCCCGAGTGAAAGCACGGACGGGTTTTTTATCTCTAAAATAAAACGCATAAAATAAAACGTACAAAATTAGGAAATAATATGGAAAAAACAGACATTCTCGGGCTGTTTCCGAGTGAGCTTGCCGATTTCGTTGTGTCTTTGGGAGAGCAGAAATACCGCGCAAAGCAGATATACGCGTGGCTTATGCGGGGCGCGGAGTTTGATGAAATGTCAAACGTCCCTGCCGCTTTACGCGAAAAGCTCGCGCAGAACGCAGAGCTCCGCCTGCCGAAGGTGGAAAAAAAGCTGGTCTCCGCAATAGACGGAACAATAAAATATCTCTTTCGCTTGATTGACGGCGAGTGCGTGGAGTGCGTGCTTATGCGGTACGAGCACGGAGTTTCTCTTTGCATTTCCACCGAGGTCGGATGCCCTATGGGATGCGCGTTCTGCGCGTCTACCATCGGCGGAAAGGTGAGAAATCTTACCGCGTCAGAAATGCTCGGGCAGGTGATAGCCGCGTCGAGAGATTCGGGCGAGAGGGTGGCGAGCATCGTAATGATGGGCATCGGCGAGCCGCTTGATAACTATGACAACTCGGTAAGATTTCTGCGTCTTGTAAACGAGCCGGAGGGACTCAACCTCGGGTATCGGCATATTTCGCTGTCTACCTGCGGTATAGTGCCGATGATAGACAAGTTAGCAGAGGAAAATCTGCCGATAACTCTTTCAATATCCCTGCACGCTTCAAACGACGAAGCTCGATCTGCGATAATGCCGATAAACCGTAAATATCCGATAGACGCTCTGCTTTCCGCTTGCCGCAGATACTTTGACGGCAGCGGCAGACGTATATCCTTTGAATACACATTGATCGCGGGAAAGAACGATTCTGAAAAGGATGCCGAGGAGCTTGCCGTTCTGCTGAGGAGATACTTTACGGTAAAGGGTAAACTGCTTCCGCTTCACGTTAATCTGATTCCTGTGAACGAGGTCAAGGAACGAAACTTCTCACGTTCTGAAAAAGCGGCGATAGATGCGTTTGCATCATCTCTTTGCCGCCGCGGTGTCAACGCTACCGTGCGCCGCAGACTCGGCTCGGATATAAACGCCTCCTGCGGACAGCTCAGGCGCGAGTCGCAAAAAGGATAAATTTACTTTATTTGTTATAACATTACTTTACATATTCATATAAATTTATTATAATATAAGCAGATACTATTTTTCGGAGGGGGACCTCCACGCGAATTTCTTGAAAGGATCGTGTCTTTTGCTTTTGCAAAAGACGCCCGGTATGCTTCAACATGTTAACATATTTCGGAAAAAGTGATATCGGTAAAAAGCGCAGCAACAATCAGGACACCTTTGATATAGCAGGATTTTCCTGCGGCGCTCTTCTCGCCGTCGTTTGCGACGGAATGGGCGGAGCGCGGGGCGGAAAGGAAGCTGCGTCAATCGCCGTATCTACCTTTGTCTCCAAGATAAAAGATAAAATGACAGATGCCGACAAGGACGGCTCTATGTCCGTGACCGGCGCGGATATTGTCAGAATGATGTCCGCCGCCGCTGCCTCGGCAAATGCGGAGGTCTATAAAAAAGCCCGCTCAAACGAGGAATTCTCGGGAATGGGAACTACCCTTGCGGCGGCTCTTATTTACGAGGACTCTATTTACGTTGCCAATATAGGCGACAGCCGTATATACGTTTGTGAGGGCGAGCGTATCGAGCAGATTACTCACGATCATTCTTACGTCCAGTATCTCGTTGATATGGGAGTTATGAGCCGGGACGAGGCAAAGACCGCACCTAACAGAAATATAATTACCCGCGCGGTCGGTATAGAAAAAACGGTGGAGGCTGATATTTCTACCGTCGCTATGCCGAAATCACGCGACAGCGCGATCCTGCTCTGCTCGGACGGACTCTGCGGTCCGCTCGACGAGGATGAGATATACGCTATTTTGTCGCGCGGCGGCGAGCCGAAGGCTCTGATAGACGAGCTTATCACGGCGGCAAATGAAAAAAGCGGAAGTGATAACATCACTGCTGTTCTGGTCAAACCCAAAGCATAGTCTTAATTTATCCTAAAGAATAAAATTCAAGGAGATCTCGTACCCTTTGCGGTACGGTTAAAATAAAAATGGACGCTTTTTCAAAATATATAGGACAAACGTTTGACAATCGTTACAAGATAGTAAAGATAATCGGTATCGGCGGAATGGCAGTGGTATTTGAGGCGGCTGACCTCGTTCAGAAGAGAAAGGTTGCCGTAAAGGTTCTGCGTGACGAATTTGCCAAGGACGTTCAGTCTGTAAAAAGATTTATTAATGAATCCAAAGCGGTTGCTATGCTCTCGCACCCGAATATCGTGAAAATATACGACGTTTCGGTAAAGGAAGAGCTTAAATATATCGTTATGGAGCATATAAACGGCATCACCCTGAAAAATTATATGGATCAGAAGGGTGTGCTGTCCATGCGCGAGACTATCGCTTTTTCAGAGCAGATACTCCGCGCGCTTGAACACGCTCATTCAAAGGGGATTATCCACCGCGATATAAAACCGCAGAATATAATGCTTCTCGAAAACGGGGTTATCAAGGTTACCGACTTCGGTATCGCGAAACTGCCGAACGCCGAGACGGTCACTATGACCGACAAGGCGATAGGAACCGTTTACTACATCAGCCCCGAGCAGGCAAGCGGTAAGGTCATCGACCCGAGAAGCGACCTTTATTCTCTCGGCGTACTTATGTACGAAATGCTGACCGACAAGCTTCCGTTTATGGCGGACAGCCCCGTATCGGTCGCGCTCAAGCAGATAAACGAAAAGGCTGAGCCGATGAGGGATATAAACCCTGTTATTCCGCGCGGTCTTGAGCAGTTCGTTGAGTTTACTATGGAAAAAGATCCCGAGCTGCGCTTCCAGAGCGCGGGGGAGATGCTTAAATTCTTACTCAAGATAAAGTCGAATCCCAATATAGTTTTCAAGGGCAATCCCAACAGAAAAAAAGAAGCAACCGTGAGAAAGAGCAGTTCTATGTTCCCGATAATTATGGGCGTAGCTTCTGCGTTCCTTATCGTGCTTATCACTACCGGCGCGGTACTTATCTCGAAGTTCCTGCAGACTGAACAGCAAAGCGATGCGGCTCACGAGATAGAGGTAGTATCTGTTGTGGGACAGCTTTATACCGAGGATATGAAGGCTATGCTCGAAGGCGAAAACTATAATATAATAGAGAAATACGAGTATAACGAGGACGCTCCTCAAAATCAGATAATATTCCAGAATCCCGCACCCGGAGAGAAGAGAAAGCTTCCTAATTCAAACTCGAAATGCGACCTCACAATAACTATCAGTAACGGTATCAGAACGTTCACCATGCAGGACTATACCATACAGGACTACCGCGAGGTGCAGAACAAGTTAAAGAGTCTCGGCGTTGCGGTGAAGATCGAAAAGGTATATCACGATACCGTGCTGGTTGACTACGTAATAAGTACAGAGCCTCCGGCAGGAACGGTCATCAAGAGTACAGTTGACACCGTCGTTACCGTTTACGTAAGCCAGGGACAGCAGATAGAGTACGTTATGGTGCCCAACTTTATCAGCAAGAAAGAGTCTGAGGCGATGAAAGAGCTGATAGAAAGCCAGTTGACACTTGGCAAAGTCACTTACAGACAGTCTCAAAAGGCGGCAGGAACCATACTTGAACAGAGTCTTACTCCCTCTTCAAACGTGGTCAAGGGAATAACGTCTATCGACTTTGTTGTCAGCGGAGGTCCGGACTACAAAGAGCCTGCCGATACAACAAAAGAACAATAATCCAAAAAGAGAGCTGACGTTAGATGCGTAATTCTAAAGGAATAATAATAAAAGGTCTTGGAGGGCTTTACACCGTGCTCGACCGTGCGGGGGACGTATTAGTCCCCTGCCGCGCGCGCGGCGTATTTCGTCATAACAACATTTCTCCGCAGGTCGGCGACTACGTGGAGATTGAGTACGACGATTCAAAGGACGAACCCTCAGACGGCGTGATAAACGATATTCTTGACAGAAAAAACGTGCTTATCCGTCCGCCTGTGGCGAATCTTGACACGCTTTTCATAGTGCTCTCCGCGGCAAAACCGACGACGATTACCGAAACTGCTGACAAGCTGATCGCGGTCGCGGAGCAGTATCGCGCCGAGCCGATAATCATTATCAGTAAAAGCGAGCTCGATATGGATGAGGCGGCGAGACTGAACGAAATATACACCCTTGCCGGATTCCGCGTTTTCGTTACCGACAGTCTGTCCTCAAAAGGCACGGACGCGGTAAAGAAGTATATAATCAGCGAGGCGGGAGAGGGAATCTCCGCTTTTGCGGGAGCCTCTGGCGCGGGCAAGTCCACTTTGATAAACGCGCTGTTTCCGTCCCTTTCTCTCGCGACCGGAAACATCAGCCAAAAGACGGGGCGCGGACGCCACACTACCCGCGCGGTAGAGCTTTATCCGCTCAAAGACCTCGGGTATCCGTCCTGCACGGGATTTTTGGCGGACACTCCGGGCTTCAGTGCGCTTGATTTTCTGCGTTTCGATTTCTTTGAGCTGGATGATCTGTGCTCAAATTTCAGAGAATTCGCGCCCTATCTTGGCGAGTGCAAATATAAAAAATGCACGCATCTTTGCGAGGACGGATGTTCTATCGTGGAGGCTGTGCAGGACGGGAAAATATCGGTGAGCCGTCACGACAGTTACAGGGCGATATACGCAGAGCTGAAAAAGAGAAAGCCATGGGAGAAAAAGAATTGAATACCGTATACATATATACAGGCGGCGGGGCTGACGCAGCCCGCCTGCCGCAGATACCGGATTCAGCGTTTGTTATCGCCGCTGACAGCGGATACAGGCTCGCGCTTGAATGCGGGGTAGTTCCCGCGATTTTACTCGGCGATATGGATTCGCTCGGGGAGTGCGATATTGAACGGTCAGTTTCGGTCATCCGCGTTAAGGCGGAGAAAAACGAAACGGATACAATGCTCGCAATAGATTACGCGCTTGATCGCGGAGCAAAAGAGCTGTTTATATTCGGCGGACTTGGCGGCAGAATAGATCACGGAATATCAAATCTGTTTATGCTTGAGTATATCGCAAACCGAGGAGCTGTCGGTATCCTGTCCGACGGGCAGAACAGGGTGAGATACTTAAAAGACGGAAAGCTCTCCCTTGAGTGCGGTGACTTTAAATATTTTTCTCTGCTTTGCGTTGACAAGTCAGCTGAGGGTGTCAGCATCTCAAACTGCAAATATCCATTGTGCGACGCAGTGCTCGAGCGGGAAAGGCAGTACGCGGTGAGCAACGAGTTTATAGATACCCCCGCAGAGATTGAAGTAAAGCGCGGTGCGCTTTTCGTAGTTGAAAGCAATAACTGAACAAAAATATCTCCTGTGCATATAATTATTAACAGAAAAACTGTTACGGGGGATTTCGCAATGAAAGTAGTTATAGTAAAATCGCCGAGGTTTTTTATTCCGTTTCTGCGGAAAATTTTCGGCATAGGAAAAAGTTAAAATAAGGCGTTCCGCATCGTGACTTTGATACGGAACGCCTTATTTGCGTATTGAAAAAAATTATGCTTAGTGATATAATTAAAAAAACGACGTTTAAAGGGTAATAAAAAATGAAAAAGATAACTTTATCCTCATGGACGGGAAAGCTGATAGATAATATTACAAAACGGTTTCTTATTGGTATAAGGGAGACTAACCCCAATATACTGACCATGTTCCGCGACCGCGACGTTCTTCCGTACAGACAGCTGTCTGCTTGGTCGGGAGAGTTTGCGGGAAAATATCTGACGGGGTGCGCTTACGTTTACAGGCTTAATCGCGACAAAGAGCTGTACGATTACGTCCTCGGGTTTATTGATGAGCTTATCTCGTATCAGGATACCGACGGCTACCTCGGGTGTTTTCAGCGCGAGTGCCGACTCACGGGTATGCGTTATTCGCCGGACGAGGACAAGCCGAACACGTGGGACGCATGGAACCACTATCACATAATGTACGGGCTTCTGCTTTGGTACGATATTGTGGGAGACGAGCGTTATTTTTCAACGGTGGAACGCATTGCCGATATGTTCATCGAAAAATTCTACGGCGGAAATCCGAAGATCACTTCGATCGGATCGATTGAGACCAACCTCAGCGTTTATCACGTTTTCTCTATCCTTTACAGAAGAACGGGAGATAAGAAATATCTCGATTTTGCAAAAGAGGTCGAGCTTGATATAGCG
>CAZGHD010000013.1:19658-29781 GCA_964525525.1 uncultured Lachnospiraceae bacterium
ATAGCGTCTGACAAGGGCGGAGATTATATGAATTTCGCGCTTGGCGGCGGAGAGTTTTATCAGTGCCGCGCACCGAGATGGGAAAGCGTGCACACCGTGATGGGTTATCTTGAGACCTATCGAATTACGGGGGATAAACGGTATCTTGATGCCGTTACAAAAATATATCAAAGTATACTCAAAACGGATATTCATAACACCGGAGCGTTTTCAACCAATGAGAGAGCACTCGGAAATCCGTATAAAATCGGCAATATAGAAACCTGCTGTGTTATCGCTTTTTGTGCGCTTGCGATAGAGTTTTACAGTATTACGAAGGACATCGGGATAATCGAGTTTCTTGAACGCTCGCACTACAATGCCGTCCTCGGATATAATTCTCCGTCCGGCGCGTGGTCTACTTATAATACCCCGATGGACGGGGAGAAGATGGCAAACTATCACAGTATCGTTTTTCAGTCAAGGCCGGGCGCGCCTAATCTTAACTGCTGTTCGGTAAACGCGGCGCGCGGTGTTGCCGCGATAGGCGATTGGATAATTTCGGACGGCGGAGACGGCACGGTTTACGTAAATTCGTTTGAGAAGCTTTCAGCGGAGCTTGACGGCGCGGGCATCAATATCTGCGGTAACTATCCCGCAGACGGAAATATAAAGATCACGCTTGACGGTGACTTTACCGCGGCTGTCCGCATCCCCGCGTGGTCAAAAAACACCCGCGCCGCTGTAAACGGTAAATCCGTTGACGCACGCGCGGGAGAATATCTTGCCGTTACTGTAAAAGGGAATACTGTGGTTGAGCTTTCGCTCGACCTTACTCCGTATACCGAGTTTGGCGGAGAGGACTATGAGGGCAAGATCAGCGTCTACTCAGGCCCCGTTCTTTACGGTCTTGAAAATACCGAAAATCCGTTCGTGCAGTTTGATGCAAGCGACCTTGTTGACAGAATCGCGCTTGAATCCGCGCACCCCGAGGCAAGAGCAGACGGAAGTATCATTCTGAACGTAAACGGAGTCACTCTCAAGGATTTCTACCACCTCGGCATTGACGGCGGTAAATATCGTACTTGGCTGTAATTTGTATATCGCCTACGAAAACCATAAAAAACAGCACCCGGCGGGTGCTGTTTTTATGTATACTATATTTTAGTTGTTGATAAGCTCGTCAAAATCCCACTCGGAGAGAACGTAGATGAGATAATCCGGTTCTGCCTTCTTGATTTCAGCGAAGTTGTAGGTGTAGGTGAAGGTGGTGTGCATGGTGCAAGTGTCACTCTTGTCTATGAGAAGGTCGTACCAGTGAATACCGAACGAGCTGCGGTATACGTAAAGGTCAGGGAGGTTTTCGCGCTCGGTCTTGTACGTGCCGCCGTCAATAGCCTCTTCGGTGTAGCCGAGGAACGCGATGGACTTGTAGTCAAGGTCAGACCAGTCGTACTGCTTGATCTTGTTTACAGCGGGAACAGATTCAAAGTTTCTCTCACGGAAGAAGGTGTACTCAAATACGTCGCCGCCCCAGCAGATGTCAAAGTAGTAGGGCATATCGAAACGGGAATAGTAATCCCAGTTCCAGGTGAACTCGTCAAACTTTCTCGGGGTTGCCTCGGTGTATCTGTCGGAGATGTAGTCAAACAGATCAACGTACGCAAGATATGCGCCGTAGTCGGTCCAGTGGCTGTCGTAGTTATAGAATATCGGGAGAGAATCGTTCTTGTGCTCGATGAGAGTTTCTCTCATGTCGATAACGGTAACGCCTGCCTCGGTAAGAAGGTTAGCGACCTGATCGAAGTAGCTTTCGCCCTCACCGGGAGTAGCGAGTTCTTCGGGAACAAGCTCGGGATATACGGTCATAGAGGAGGGAACGAGAACGGTGATTATCTCACAGCCGTCGCCTACTTCCTTGAGCTCTTCAACGCGTTTCTTGTAGCGCTCGGTTACCTTTTCGATAGTGGATTCGTCAAGAAGGTTGGTGTGCTCAAAATGAGGGATCATCTTCTTGAAGAAGCCCTGGTTCTCAAGACCGATAACTACGCCAAAGTTCATTTCGTCGTAGTCTTTGTTGGGCTTGAGCATAATGCCTTCCCAGTTCAGGGTCTCGCCTATCTGCTCGCCGTTGTAGGACTGAGATACCTCGAGAGTGGTCTTGAAGTTAGGATTGTATATACGCATAGCGAAGGCACCGCCTTCAGACTGTACAGAGAACTCACCGTGCTCGGATTTGATAGTAACGAGCGCGCCGACAGCACACTGACCGTATGCTACTGCGTATTTATTGTCCGACATAGAAACGCCGAATATCTTAAGCTCGCGTTCTTCAGCTGCGGGATCGTATACTTCGGGCTGCTTTTTGTTCGGGTCTGCGTAAAGAGACTTGTCGTCAAGCGGGATCTCGTCTACCGGCTGTTTTCCGGTAGCGGGGGGATCGGTTTCGGGAGCCTTGGTGGTGTCGTCAGCGACGGTGGTTTCGTTGTCTTTTGACGGGTCGTCTGTGGAGTTGCAAGCAGCAAAGGTGCCGAACACGAACAGAAGCGCCATCATAAGAGCAATAAGACGGAGTTTTTTCATTTCTGGTTCCTTCCTTTATTTTTATTATATTTTTATTATAAATTTTATTTTATTGATGCGAGGTTTGCGTTTTCAACTACGTTACCTACGTTGTAGATTATCACGATGCGGTCGCAGTCGTATTCTTCAGCGTATTCGGTTATTTTTGACATATTGTTCGCGAGATTTACTATAACGAGGTCAAAGTGCTGTGCCAGAAACGGCACCATCGTGTTTGCAAAAGAGTCTTTTACAACAAGCAGACGCTCTCGCGGCTCGTCCGTGTTTTTGGTCACGGTCTGCTCGTTGTGAGTACCGTCAAGAAATGCGGCATATTTATCCTTCTTTGAAAGATATTCGCGGTTGAGCCAGCCGTCAAACGAGTGGTATTCCTCTTTTGCGGTGGTCGGCTTGCCGTCCTCGCCTTTTATCTGCTTGGTAGAGTAGCAGGCGGTGGTGAATTCCGATTCGTTACCGAGGCTCCACAGTTCAAGCGTGTCGGGAGCGACGAATTTGTATCCTGCCTTTGACCAGGTGGTGCCGTAGAAATCGGATACCGTTTCTACCGTGAAGCTGTCCTCCGGTATAACGTCATCTTCCATACCCCAAGATTTGAGAAGCTCGGTGTACGCGATATACGCACCGTAAGTGGTCCAGTGGTGGTCGGTGCGGTTATAAACGTATTCGCCCGCGTCGTATCTTTCGCGCATTACCGAGAGAAGATCAATATAATTTGCCTTTTCGGATATACCGTTTTTGATCTGCGCGTTAAGTGCGTCGCTTATCTCGGACGGATAGCTGAACGCGGATGCGGCTACGTCGATAGTTCTCGGCGGCAGGATGGTTGCTACCGGGCGGGATTCACTTTCCGCCCATGCGTTTACCGCGCTGATAGCCGCGTCAACGTTTTCGGGGTAATAATAATCCGTGTCGGGAGTGCGCTCAAGACGGCTTTTGTACGCGGTAAACAGTCTAACGCCGAGCTGACCGTTATTTCCGAGCAGTACGCCGTTGTTTTCTCCTTTGCCGAACAGCAT
The DNA here is from genome assembly GCA_964525525.1 of uncultured Lachnospiraceae bacterium. Classification (GTDB taxonomy): domain Bacteria; phylum Bacillota; class Clostridia; order Oscillospirales; family CAG-272; genus RGIG2161. Next base: position 23,237 of record CAZGHD010000013.1, read on the forward strand.
CTCGCTCACGCTTTTAATGCCCACGAGGCTGTCTCTGAAAGGGAACTGATCGGCAAAATATTCGTTTATCTTTTCGGAGAAGGTGCCGTCAGCCAGCCTCTCGAAAGAAAACTTCGGGAAAGTGGTCAGACTGCGGTTTTCTTCTTCAGAGAAGTCCGAGTCGGGAACTATCAGAAACGCGGCGGTAAAGCCGAGTATCATTACGACGAACAGAACGGAGGTTATAATATTTATCGTTTTTTTCATATTTACCTCCATCAGAAAATAAAGTACAGAAACGGGCTGAAGGTGGAATCAACGAGGTACGCTGTACACACGAGAAACAGTCCCGCATAGCCGAGCGTTCCGATAACCGCAAAGACTTTTCCTCTCGCGGAAAGCGCGGCACCGTCGTCAACGAGCGGTTCTTCGGTGCCGTCTACGCGTATCGCGCCGATCTTGGTGTAATCAACCGTGCATAGCTTATCCCACAGCTTTTTGGGAAGCGGGGTAGCGCCGATAGCGGCGATAACGATAAGCGGAAGTGCGCGAAGCGCAGAGTAAAGTACGGTGGGCGGGCAGAATGCCGACGTGCCGATTCCAAACAGCGAGGCAAAGCAGGACAGACCTGCGCCCGCGTTTGTGAACGAAAAGATTATCCAGCCAAATCCTATGAGCAGCAGTGCGTAGATATGACCGATAAATTTTGGTAGTTTTTCGAGAACTTTGAGTAGAAACGTCTTTTCTATCATCAGAATGATGCCGAAATAAACGCCCCAGAGTATGTAGTTCCATGCGGCTCCGTGCCAGAATCCTGTGAGAAACCAGACTATCGCAATGTTGCGGTACTGCTTGAACTTACCTACGCGGTTACCGCCGAGCGGAATGTACACGTATTCCTTGAACCAAGTGCTGAGCGACATATGCCAGCGGCGCCAGAATTCGGTAATACTTCTTGATACGTAAGGATAATTGAAGTTTTCGAGAAATCTGAATCCAAACATTCTTCCGAGACCGATTGCCATATCGGAATATCCCGAGAAGTCGTAGTAGATATGGAGGGTGTAGCATATCATTACCATCCACGCACCGACTACCGAGTCGGCAAACGCGTCACCCGCCTTGAAATATTCGTAAAACGCGGCGGCCGCATCACCGATTATGATCTTTTTTGCAATTCCCGTGACAAATCGGCGCACGCCACTGGCGAAAAGATCCATATTTTCTTTTCTGTCAGCGAGCTGATCGTCAACGTCACGGTAACGCACGATAGGACCTGCGATAAGCTGGGGAAACAGAGTAACGTAGGCTCCGAAGGCGACGAAATTCTTCTGCACGTCTGTCTGTCCGCGATAGAGGTCTATCGTGTAGGACATTATCTGGAAGGTGTAGAAGGATATTCCTATCGGCAGCTTGAGTCCTTCTATCGGCGCGATAGCGTCGGTGAGGAAGGGAATGAGACGCAGATTTTCTATAAAGAAGTTGCAGTACTTAAAGAACAGAAGGGACAGAAGATTAAGTATGAGCGAAAGCGCCATATATATCCGCGCTTTTTTTATATCAGTGTTTTTGTGTTTTGCGATAAAAAATCCGAACACGTATGCTTCAAGAATTGAGAGAAGCATAACGAGGATGTATACCGGCTCGCCCCAGCCGTAAAACAGTAGGCTGAGTATGAACAGCACCCAGTTTTTTATCTTGATGTTCGGCATCAGGTAGTAGAGCACCATCGTTACCGCAAGATAAGCGAAAAGAAACAGGAGAGATGAAAATACCATAGCTACCTCTCTTATTTCAGCGCTGTTTTTATGTCAGAAACTATATCCTCAACGTCATAGGAGACTACGTAATATACGTAACTTCCGGATTTACCGATAACTCCTGCTTCAAGCGTTTCAACGTCGATGGTGGAGTATTCCTCCGCGTCCTCTATCTTGTTGTCGATACGTGCGCGAAGATATTTGGTAAAGGTGTCTGCGTACGAGGTGTCTGCCATTTTGAATATTCCGACGTCGATTATAACGTCAGCGTCAGACTCGTCAACGTACAGGCAGTACTCGGATATTTTTGAAAAATCGGGCATATCCGTCGCGTCACCGTAGTAGGCGAGGATAAGGTCGTCGTCAAGATATTCACCGCGCTCAGTAGAGGAGGAGGTGAATATAAAACCTTTGGTCAGCTCGTATTTTTCGGCTATGCTTTTGATGGTGTCGTCAAGGGAGATGTTTGCATTTGTGTCGTTACTTACATCGTCACCGTCGGAGCCGCACGCGGCAAGGAAAACTCCGAGCAAAAGAATAGTGATGAGTAGAAGTTTTTTCATAGTGTGACCGTTCCTTTTTGAATTTTTATGTAAAACACCCAATACATTGAGAATTATATAATATAATGGTGATTTTGTCAATAAAAACGGACAATTATAAAATGTAAACAAAAATATATTGACTATTTTATTTTAAAATGGTATAGTATTTATAACGAACCGTGGAGGTATTCTTTATGAAAAAGATATTCGTTTTTGCACTTGCGATACTGCTTTTGCTCTGTTCTTTCGGGTGTTCCGAGTCGGATCCCGTGGACGATGGCGGAGCTGTGAATGATAATTACATCGAGGTAAGCGAGGAAAACGTGCTCGTACTGCTGCCCGATTACCAGCCTAACGCTAAAGTGACTTCTCTTGGCGGATCTACTGTCAAGTCGGTGACGGTTTTTGCAGAAGAGGACGGCACGGTGGAGATCGGCGCGTACGGAGACGTTGCGAGTATTCCGCATTTCCTTGTTTCAAGTGCGATACATATGCGTGACGGCAAGAAATATCAAGTGACGGCGGGCGAGAATAAGATCGATCTTGATCTTGATCTTTTTGAATATGAAACGCTTTATATCAAGGGCGGGGCAAAGCTGACCTGCTCGGACGACGGAGTGGAGTTTTCTACTCTCGGTTCTGTCACCGAGGACGTAGTGATAGCGGACAAAAAGCTCGCGTTTGACGCAGAGGTGGAATATCACGGCGAGGCGAAGGTTTTCGATAGTGACTGCGGAAATATGCTGGGAATCAATATCTCGTATAAAACGAACGTCAACGATGCAAGTAGCGTTCCGTTTGTGTATGAGGATGCAGATGCTTTTGCGGGCAAAAAGATCACTGCGATAAGAATCCCCGTCAAGACCGTTGCTACTACCGAATTGGCACACTCTTTTACATTATATAAAGTAAAAAACACTGTAAAATCGGATTTTTTAAATAATCATGTAACCGAATATAAGATAAACGTCGAATACTCAAGTCTTGCCGGCACTCAGATAAATTATTGGTACGGAGCGGACGTTTCTCACCTTGATATAGTTTTGGCAGAGGACGAGACGCTTGCATTCGGCTCACCTGACGATACCGTATCCTTTGCCGTTACTAAAGCTGATATGTATCCGGATCAGAAGTTTATTACGGCTTCAGGAGAAACTCCGCGCGGCTGCCTGATTTTTGACGTTTATTATCAGACGGTGATCGACAAGAACGAGAAACTCGAACAGATAAAAGAGCTTGACCGCGAATGCGCGCGCGACGCAACGTTAAATAAGCTGATCGGCGGAAAGAATCTGTCCATACTCGGCGACAGTGTCAGCACTTATGACGGATATTCAAACGGTGACGGCGCGGATACGACAAACGATACTATTCGCGATAACAACGGCGAATACGACGGAACTCTGCACAGAGTTTTCAGCGCCGATCTTACCTGGTGGCAAAAAACTGCAAACGACACGGGTATGACCGTGCTTGTTAATAACTCATATTCAGGTGACAGCGTTGGCGACGGCGGACAGACAAGATGCGAACAGCTTCACGACAATACGGGAGACAATGCCGGAACAAATCCCGACATAATTGCGATATTACTCGGATTTAACGATATTAACTGGGCAAACAGAACGCCTGAAACACTTAAATCCGGATACGAAAATATGCTGAACCGTATTGCAGATAAATATCCCGATGCAGACGTTTTCCTGTTCACGTATTACCAGTATGATTTCATGGGAAAGGTCGGAACCGAAGAAGCGCTTACTCCTTACGTAAACGTTATTTACGAGCTTGCCGAAAAATACGGTTGTGCAGTGGTTGACCTCTTTGCCGAATCCGGATTCCGTTACGATGATTACGGAGTATTTTCCGATGACGGAATTCATCCGAATCCCGAGGGAATGGAAGTAATATCCGAAGTGTTCAAAGACGCCCTCCTGCAAAAGTACAACGCAAAATAAATAGCAGAAAAATCAAATAACGGGCGGCTCTTTCGAGCCGCCCGTATTGCGAAAAGTATTGAGAAATCACGGTAAAGGTGTTATAATAAAAATATACGATAACATCAAGCACGGCGGCGAAATTACTGAATTTGCGGTTACCGCTATAAGTGCGTGCTTCAAGGGGTTAAGTCAAAAATGAAACCGTCAATTTTAATCACAGGCGCATACGGAGGCATGGGCAGAGCCACGGCAAAAGCGCTGAAGGAAAGCGGATTCCGTGTTTTTGCGCTGGACAAGACCGTGGATACAGGTGAAGAAAATATTATACCCATAGAGGCGGATATTACCGATGAAAGCAGCGTTATGAGTGCATTTGCCGAGATCAGTGAGCATACCGATGAATTGTTTGCGATCATCCATTTTGCGGGGATTTATATGCTTGATTCCCTGGTCGAAATGGACAGCGCCGATTTTGAAAAAATCCTCAAAATCAATCTCGGCGGTGTGTTTCTTGTAAACAAGATATTTCTTCCGATGCTGAAAAACGGTTCCCGAATCGTGATCACTACAAGCGAGCTTGCGCCTCTCGATCCGCTTCCTTTTACGGGGGTATATGCCGTTACCAAGAGTACGCTGGATAAGTATGCGTATTCACTCAGAATGGAATTGCAGCTGAAAGAAATAGAGGTCAGCGTTCTTCGTGCCGGTGCCGTCTCTACGGGTATGCTCGGCGTTTCTACCGACGCGCTTGATCGTTTTTGCCGGAAAACCGTACTTTACTCCTGCAATGCCGAGCGTTTCAAACGGATTGTTGAACGGGTTGAGGCAAGGAGCGTGGAGCCTTCTCAAGTTGCGAAAAAAGTGATCCGAATGCTGAATAAACGAAAGCCTCGCTTTGCATACAGCATCAACCGTAATCCACTGCTTCTTATGCTGAACGCTCTGCCTAAGACCTTGCAGCTTTGGATAATTAAACTGGTACTGAAAACTTGATAAATTGGGGGAAGTCAAATGACACTCAAAACCAAACGTCTCATTCTCCGCCCGTGGCGTGAGGATGACGCGGAGAATCTATATAAATACGCAAGCGCTCCCGAGGTTGGTCCGCCCGCAGGATGGGCACCGCACACGAGCGTGGAAAACAGCCGCGAGATCATAAAGACCGTGCTTTCAGCGCCCGAAACGTACGCCGTTTGTCTGAAAGAGGACGGCAAAGCGATCGGAAGTATCGGACTGCACCGCGCCGATCTTGCTGAACTTGACGATGAATACGAGCTTGGTTATTGGATAGGAAAGCCTTTTTGGGGGCAGGGACTTATTCCCGAAGCCTCGCGCGAGATGCTTCGGCACGCCTTTGAGGAACTTGGAATGAATCGAATCTGGTGCGGTTACTACGACGGTAACGTCAAAAGCCGACGCGTGCAGGAAAAACTCGGATTTGTCTACCATCATACCACCGAGGGGATAGAGGTGTCGCAAGTGAACGAGGTCAGAACCGGGCACGTGATGCTCTTGACGCGAGAGGATTGGGAGAAATGGCACAAAAATGATTAAAGAACTAAAGAGACAAAAACAGCCGCTGAGGAATTAAACGATTCCTCAGCGGCTTTTCTCATTTCATCACCTTAATAAATCGGAACATCTCGTCGGGACCTTCGTCGGGATCACGCTCCTCATCGTCTGGCGTATCGTGTTCGGGCTGAAAATACTCGCACCAGAACTGATCGATCTTGAAACCGCACTTGTTCACGTAAAAATGAATGTTGCGCTTCTCAAAATATGGCGTGCAGGTCTCCCAAACCACCGTCTCGGGATGGAGTGCCTCCACCGCCTGCCACGCACCGTAGCCGATACCGCGGCTGTGCTCTTCGGGAGCAACGAAAAGGATCTCTAACTCGTTGCGGTGCGTTTCACGCTCGACTTTCAGGATCACACCGCCCACTTTTTTGCCGTCCACAACAATACGGTAGGTTTCGCTTTGCGGATCGTCAATACAATGCTCAATGGTCTTGCGGGAAATGATCTCGCCGTCGCCGTCAATATGATCGTCCCGCTCACCGAATTCCATCATCGCGCCGTACTTGAACGACCATTGATTATCGGTAATAAACTGCTCGCGATCGTCTGCCGTCAAGGGGATAAGCTCAACCTTCGTGTTTTTCATAAAAGCCTCCTAAAAAAGAAAAAACTCTGGCTATTGCACATACAATAACCCGAGCTCACTCGGACACCTAATCCGGCACTTGAGCGCTACGGCACTCCGCCTCCGGTGACCATTTTCATTTTTATGAGGATATCACAAGACCGCGAAAATGTCAGCA
>CAZGHD010000014.1:0-29598 GCA_964525525.1 uncultured Lachnospiraceae bacterium
GCTCGCAGGCAGAGTGGAGGGCAAGAAAACCAGCCTTTCCTCTATGTTTGAGGCTGTCGGGGCATATAACGCAGGCAAGATAGACGACGAAAAGCTTCTTGAATACGAGTGCAAGACCTGCCCGACCTGCGGTTCCTGCTCTGGTATGTATACCGCCAATTCTATGAACTGCCTGACCGAGGCTCTCGGTATGGGACTTCGCGGTAACGGCACTATTCCTGCCGTTTATTCCGCGAGAATCGAGCTTGCCAAGCACGCAGGCATGGCGGTAATGGAGCTTCTCCGCAAGAACATCCGTCCCCGCGATATTATGACGAGGGGAGCGCTGATGAACGCTCTGACCGTTGATATGGCGCTCGGCTGTTCTACCAACAGTATGCTTCATCTTCCCGCTATCGCACACGAGTGCGGAGTGGAGCTGAATTTAGACATCGCAAACAGTATCAGCGAAAAGACGCCCAATCTTTGCCATCTCGCGCCCGCAGGCAGAACCTACATGGAAGACCTTGACGAGGCTGGCGGTGTATATGCCGTGATGAACGAGCTGAGCAAAAAAGGCCTGCTCAACACCGAATGTATGACCGTTACCGGCAAAACTATCGGCGAGAATATCAGGGGCTGCGAAATCACAGACACCGAGGTCATCCGCCCGTTTGATAATCCTTACAGCGAGACCGGCGGTATTGCAGTACTCAAGGGCAATCTCGCTCCTGACGGAAGCGTTGTCAAGCGGTCGGCAGTTCTCCCCGAAATGCTCGTGCATGAAGGACCTGCAAAGGTGTTTGATTCGGAGGAAGAAGCACAGGCGGCTATCAACGGCGGAAAAATCACGGCAGGCGACGTGGTTGTCATCCGTTACGAAGGCCCCAAGGGAGGCCCCGGTATGCGCGAGATGCTAAATCCTACATCCGCAATTATGGGAATGGGACTCGGAAACAGTGTGGCTCTTATTACCGACGGCCGTTTCAGCGGCGCGACCAGAGGCGCGTGTATCGGTCACGTGACACCCGAGGCGGCGTCAGGCGGTATGATCGGTGTGGTTGAGGACGGAGATATAATCAGTATCAACATCCCCGAAAACACGATCGAGCTTAAAGTGGACGAAGCAGTGCTCGCTGAGCGTATGAAGAATTTTACTCCTAAGCAAAAGGAGCTCTCAGGATATTTGAAGCGCTATGCGGCTCTCGTTTCGGGCGGCGCGTCGGGAGCGATCTTGAACTGATATGAAAGATTTAAGCGATAAACTGAAAACGCTGTGCATTTTCAGAGAATTACTTGACGACGCGGTGCTCTCCGCTTTGCGCAGTTATCTTGAAGCTCCAACAATCTCGGCATATTCCGGATTTGTGTCGGCTCTATATAACGTAAGCGGGGGAAATCTCGGTAAGCATATAAAAGAGCTGTGCCTTAACAGCGAAAACGTGTACGTTAAGACGGTGGGACGGGGAAAAGACGTGCCGGATTATATGTACTACGCGCTTATCTCCGAGCTTGAAACATTGCAGGAGATTGCCGGACTTGATAAGAAAACGCTTTGTGCGCCTCTTGATTACAGCGGATTTTTGCCGGAATTTACCACCGAGAAATTCGATCTTAAAGAAATCTATCTTCACCGTGCCGACAACATCGGCAGATACGGATACGGCATTTACGCCAAAAACAGGATGTTTTGCGTGGATAATGACGGTCGTATCATTCCCGTTTCAAATCCCGACAGGACGGAGCTTTCCGACCTCGTGGACTACGAGCGGGAAAGAAAGATCGTTATGGATAACACGAGGGCTCTGCTTTGCGGTAAGCCTGCCGCGAACGTCCTGCTCACGGGAGATGCGGGCACGGGAAAATCCTCTACCGTAAAAGCGGTTGCCAACGCTTTATGGGGAGAGGGACTTCGCATCGTGGAGGTGCGTAAGGATCAGCTTCGTGCGATTCCTAAAATTCTTGACGAGCTGTCAGACAATCCGCTTAAATTCGTGCTTTTTATCGACGATCTTTCCTTTCTCAAGGACGACGATAATTTCAATGCGCTTAAAGCGGTGCTTGAGGGTTCGGTTACGGCGAAGTCGGACAACGTGGTCATCTATGCCACAAGCAACCGCAGACATATTATCAAAGAAAAATTTTCCGACCGTGACGGCGACGACGTTCATATAAACGATACGATGCAGGAGACGGTTTCTCTGTCCGAGCGGTTTGGAATTCACGTGACGTTTTCAAAGCCGAATAAGGCGACCTTCCTTAATATCGTTCATCACCTTGCACAGGAGAACGGCATTGATATGCCGAAGGACGAGCTTGAACTCCTTGCCGAACGCTTCGCACTTGAGCGCGGAGGCAGGTCTGCTCGCCTTGCAAGACAGTTTGTTGACCGATTGCTTTCAAAATAAAACAAAAAAACGGAGGATCTCACACGTTTGAGATCCTCCGTTTTGTCGTACCTAAAAAGGTTATTGTACTTTTTTTACGGATTTTGCGCGGCATTCCCGTCAATCCGGAAACTCTGCTTCCTTTACGTAATCAATAAATGTTTTCAGGCTTCTTGAGATCCATTTGTTTTTATGGTAGATCAAGCGTTTCCAGATCTCGACGTTCATGTCGGTCACGTCAAGATAACACAGCTCTCCCGAGGCTATGAGGTTTTTCGTTACGAAATCCGGGAGGTAGGACAGCATTTTGCTTTGCGCGACCATTGACGTAATTATATCGGTTCTTCCTATCTCAAGGTGCGGGGTGATCTCAAGCGACCTTTTTGCGAGCTCTGTATCAAACACGCGCCTGTATCCTTGCCCGAACTCGGTCAGAATAAACGGCTCGTTTATAATATCCTTAACAGATAATCCTTTGCGTCCTGCAAATCTTGAGTCGGAGCTTGCGACGAAATGCATAGGAATCTGCATTTCCTTTGCAACGACGTAATCCTTACGGTACGTGTGATTGTTGTCGAGAGTTATGATAACGTCTGCCTCGTTGTGGTCAAGCATATCAAGCATAACAGCAGTATCAGCTGTGGTAAATCTGATAGAAATTGCCGGATATTTATTGTGAAAATCAATATAGTGCGCGGAAAGCATCTCCTCGCACACCGAATCGGGTGTGACGACGTGAACGTACCCTCTGCACCCGATATCTTTCTCAAGGCTTTCCTTGAATTCATCCGCAAGAGCGCATATTTTGTGAGCGTATAAGACAAGCTCGTGTCCGCGTTCGGTAAGGGTTATCGTATGATTGATACGTTCAAACAAAAGACAGCCCAGCTCGTCCTCAAGCTGTTTTATCTGGAACGAAACGGTTGATTGTGAATAACCAAGCCTGTCGGCAGTTTTGGTAAAGCTTCCAAGCTCTGCAACGTGAATAAAGGTGATAAGATTACGTAATTCCATGTAATGTTCTCCTATATCGAATTTTTCGATGGTAAACATCAAAACAATTCGCTTGACTAATGCTCGATATAAGGGTATTATATAATAAAAATAATAAAAATGCAAGTCATTGTTGATTTTCATAGCGGTTTGCTATGTGAGTTATAAACAAATTCATTTTAAGGAGCTTTTTTGTTATGAAAAAAGTAATATCTCTTGCTTTGGCACTTATTCTTTGCATAGGAAGTACTTTTGTGTTTGCTTCCTGTTCCGAGGACTCGTCCGACGGAAAATACAAAATCGGTATCGTTCAGCTTGTTGAGCACGTAGCTCTTGACGCGGCTACCGAAGGCTTTAAGCAGGCAGTCATTGACGAGCTCGGCGCAGACGCCGTTGAGTTTGATTTCCAGAACGGCCAGAATGACGCGAACACCTGTTCCACCATCGCTAACCAGTTCGTTTCCAACAAGGTTGACCTTATCATGGCAAACGCTACTCCCGCCCTTCAGGCAGCAGTAGCCGCAACCGCTGATATTCCGATACTCGGCACTTCGGTTACCGAATACGGCGTTGCTCTTGAGATCAAAGACTTTAACGGTACCGTCGGCGGTAACGTTTCCGGTACTTCCGACCTTGCTCCCCTTGACAAGCAGGCGGCTATGATCACCGAGTGGTGTCCCGATGCAAAATCCGTAGGTCTCCTCTACTGCTCAAAGGAAGCTAACAGCCAGTATCAGGTAGACGTTGTTAAGGCTGAACTTGAAAAGAAGGGCCTTACCGCAACTCTTTATCCGTTCACCGATTCCAACGATCTTGCACAGATCTGTACCGCTGCTGCTGACAACTGCGACGTTATCTACGTTCCCACCGATAACACCGTTGCAGAGAACACCGGCATCATCGACAACATCTGCGAGCCCAAGAAGATTCCCGTAATCGCGGGCGAAGAGGGTATCTGCTCCGGCTGCGGTATCGCGACTCTTTCGATCAGCTACTACGACCTCGGTTACACCACCGGTAAGATGGCGGCAAAGATCCTCAAGGACGGCGCTGATATTTCCACGATGCCTATCGCATATGCGGAAAAACAGACTCCCAAGTACAACGCACAGAACTGCGAAGCACTTGGAATCACTCCTCTCGAAGGCTACGTAGCCATCGAAGCTAACTAACGTTAAAATATTTAAGCCGGAGAGACGATGATTTCTCTCCGGCTATTGCACTTTTCAAACACCGCATAGGAGTTTGAAAATGAATATGAAGTTAGTACGAAAGGTAAAATCATAAAAATGGAAATTTTATCACAGCTTTTTAACGCCCTTCCGGGTTCGATCTCGCAGGGAATTATATGGGGTATCATGGCGATCGGCGTATATATTACCTACCGAATCCTTGACGTTGCCGACCTTACGGTAGACGGCTCGTTTGCAACGGGCGGTGCGGTTGCCGTCGTGCTGATACTTAACGGTTGCAATCTGTGGCTGGCAATGCTGGCGGCGTTTATCGCAGGTTTGATTGCGGGCGCTATTACAGGACTTTTACACACTTTGATGGGAATCCCTCCGATACTTGCGGGTATTCTTACACAGCTTTCTCTTTATTCGATCAACCTCAAGATCATGGGAAAAGCAAATCAGTCGGTAAACGTAAACCAGACCGATCTTCTCGTTTCCCTGCGCTGGGTAAAGGAGTTTGCTTTCCACAATCCGCTTATAACGGTCGGCGTGGTCACGGTTATTCTTATTGCCGCGCTTTACTGGTTTTTCGGAACCGAAATGGGTTGTGCCCTCAGAGCTACCGGCTGTAACCTCAACATGAGCCGCGCGCAGGGCATCAACACCGGGTTTAACAAGGTTCTCGGTATTATGATCTCAAACGGTCTTGTTGCATTTTCCGGCGCGTTTCTCGCGCAGTATCAGGGATTTGCGGACGTAAAGGCCGGACAGGGCGCTATCGTTATCGGTCTTGCGGCAGTTATTATCGGCGAGGCGCTTTTCGGCAAGATATTAAAAAACTTCGCGCTGAGACTCTTGTCGGTCGTTTTCGGATCGATCATTTATTACATCGTTATTCAGGCGGTTATCACGCTCGGATTTGATGCAAATCTGCTGAAGCTGCTTTCAGCGGCGATAGTTGCCGTGTTCCTTGCTGTTCCTTACTGGAAAAGACAGTATACCCAAACTCATATGAGAAGATCTAAAGGGGGTAAGAAAAATGCTTGACATCATTAACGTCGAAAAGACATTTAACCCCGGGACCATCAACGAGAAAAAGGCACTGAGAGGCATTGATCTTCATCTTGACGAGGGGGATTTCGTAACTGTAATCGGCGGTAACGGCGCGGGTAAATCCACGATGCTCAATATGATTGCGGGCGTTTATCCCGTTGACTGCGGAAAAATTATTATCGACGGAGTCGACGTAACAAGACTTTCGGAATACAAGCGCGCGAAGTATCTCGGCAGAGTTTTCCAGGATCCGATGACCGGTACCGCGCCTGATATGCAGATAGAAGAAAATCTGGCTCTTGCCTCCCGCAGAGGTAAAATAAGAAGTCTCCGCCCGGGCATTACCTCCGGCGAGAGAAAAGAATACAAAGAACTGCTCAAGCTTCTTGATCTGGGACTTGAAGAAAGAATGACTTCAAAGGTAGGTTTGCTTTCCGGCGGTCAGCGCCAGGCACTTACCTTGCTTATGGCGACTCTCAAAAAGCCGAAGCTTCTGCTCCTTGACGAACACACGGCGGCACTTGACCCCAAGACCGCCAAAAAGGTTCTTGATATTACCGAGGAGATAGTCGAGAAGAACAATCTTATCACCGTCATGATTACCCATAACATGGCAGACGCTATCCGAGTGGGCAACCGTCTTATTATGATGCACGAAGGACAAATCGTGGTTGACGTAAAGGGCGATGAAAAGAAAAAACTCACCATCGAACAGCTTCTCCAGATGTTCGAGGAATCCAGCGGAAGCAAGTTTACCAGCGATAAGGTTATGCTGTCCAAGTAATAAGCAAGAGATAATTTAAAAACCTCACCGAAAAACGGTGAGGTTTTTGTTTCTGTTTAGGATACGATAAATAAAAAAGTTCACCCGTACGAGAATGGAATGACACTCGCTATGCTCGTGTCATTCAGGGAGTTTTCGTGTAAACACGAAAACTTCTATCGATTTCGGTTAGAATTATCAAATAAAAAAGTTCACCCAAAGGGTGAACTTTTTTATTTGGTGACCCGTACGAGAATCGAACTCGTGTTACCGCCGTGAAAGGGCGGTGTCTTAGCCGCTTGACCAACGGGCCTGGTAGCGGAAGTTGGACTTGAACCCACGACCTATCGGGTATGAACCGATTGCTCTAGCCAGCTGAGCTATTCCGCCACATATGTACTTCGCAGTACTTGAATATTATATCACACTATTTTTGATTTGTCAATAACTTTTTTTGCTTTTAACGGTAAATTTAATAAAATTAACTTTTCATAAAATATGTGTTGAATTGTTGCGTTTTTTATTGTATAATATGATAAATAACTATAATTATATCAATTTAACTTTTATATATCATATTTAATCTACGATAAAAGCAAGAGGTGAATATATTGGCTTACACATTCAGAGGCGGTACGCACGTTAAGGAATATAAATATACCGCTAAATCTCCTATCGAGCGTATGCCGCAACCGAAAGAGGTTTCTATTCCGCTTTCTCAGCACATCGGTAAAGAATGCGATCCTCTCGTAAAAGTCGGTGATACCGTTCTTCGCGGTCAGATCATCGGTGACGTTAGCGGGGATGCTCTCGGCTGTCCTGTGCATTCCAGTGTTTCCGGCACTGTAAAAGCAATAGAAGAATTCTCTACGCACTCGGGTCCTCCGAGCAGGAGAGTTATTATAGAAAACGACGGGCAGGATACTCTTTCTCCCGATATTGCTCCTTTTGCAAAGCCTATAAAGGACGCTACCACCGACGAGATAATAGAGGTTATCCGCCGTGCCGGAATTTCCGGTATGGGCGGTGCGACCTTCCCGACCTACGCGAAGATAAAATCCGCCCTCGGACGCGTTGATTATATGATAGTCAACTGCGCGGAGTGCGAGCCGTTTATCACAGCTAACCACAGACTTCTTCTTGAAAACGCCAAAGCCGTCGTCGGCGGTGCGAAAATTCTTCTCAAGGCGTTTTCGCTTTCCCTCGGTCACATAGCGGTTGAGGACAATAAGTTTGATGCGATACAAGAGCTTGACAACTGTATAGGCGACAGTAAGCTTCTTAAAGTCTGCGTTATGAAGACCAAATATCCGCAGGGTGACGAGCGTCAGCTCATTTACGCCGTTACCGGCAGGGAAGTGCCGGGCGGTAAACTGCCGGCTGACGTTGGATGCGTGGTATTTAACGCAGAGACCTGTGCGGCTATCTACAACGCGTTTGCGACAGGTATGCCCCTGATTGAGAGAATCGTTACCGTTTCGGGTGACTGCGTACATAATCCCAAAAACGTTATCGCTCCTATCGGTACCTCGTATCAAGATCTCATAAACTTCTGCGGCGGACTTAAAAAGACCCCGCGTAAGATAATAAACGGCGGTCCGATGATGGGTATCGCTCAGTGGGATATAAATTCTCCAATTACCAAGGGTACGTCTGCCGTACTTGCTTTTTCAAGAAAATTGCATCTCAAGTATGAGCAGCCGGAGGCGTGCATCCGTTGCGGAAGATGCGTCGGCGTGTGTCCTATGCACCTTATGCCCAACTTTATAGCGGCTTATTATAAAAAGAATGATCTTGAAACCGCAGAAAAATACGGCGCGCTTTCCTGCGTGGAATGCGGCTCCTGCTCGTATAACTGTCCGGCACTTGTTCCGATAGTTCAGTATATCAGAGCGGCTAAGGGCGAGATCAACGCCGCAAAGAAGCTGCAGATCAAAAAATAACGTTGACATGAAAGGGCGGAACTCCTGCGCGGCGTTCCGACAGGTTTGGTTTTACTGTTATGTCTAAATCAAGATTTAATGAACAAGCGGCGATGCCGGAGCTTCTTACCGTTTCGCCGTCCCCTCACATAAGGCGCGGAGAAACTACCCGAACTATAATGCTCGATGTGATAGTTGCTCTTTTGCCGGCTTTGTTTTGGGGAATATACGTTTTCGGTTTTCGCGCGCTTTCTGTCGTGCTGATCTCGGTTGCATCCTGTGTGATATTCGAGGTGCTGTTTGAGCTCATTACCAAAAGACCTATTACCGTGCTTGATTTTTCCGCGGTGGTCAGCGGTATACTTCTCGGATTCAATCTTCCTGCGTCGGTTCCGCTGTGGATGCCGATTATCGGCGGCGCATTTGCTATGATCGTAGTCAAAGGACTTTTCGGCGGTATCGGTAAAAATATCGTAAACCCCGTCCTCGCGGCGAGAATATTCATGTTCTCGTGGACCGATCTGATAACCGTTTTCCCCGAGCCGTTTAAGGCTTTGCCGATATTCAAGCTTTCGCTTGACAGTGCGGACATCGTAGCCTCCGCAACTCCGCTTGCATCAATGAAAAACGGAATCATGCCGAGCGAGACTATGGCCGATATGGTACTTGGTATCAAGGGCGGATGCATCGGTGAAATATCCGGACTTATGCTTTTGGTCGGAGGAATCTATCTTCTCATTCGCCGCGTTATCAGCTGGCATATTCCGGTTGCGTATCTCGGTACGGTTGCGGCGCTTACTTACTTTTTCCCGATGGCGGGAGAGTACGCGCACGAGTTCCTCGTGTATCAGATGTTCTCCGGCGGTCTTATCCTTGGTGCGCTGTTTATGGCGACCGACTACGTTACCTCGCCGATGACACCTGCAGGTAAGCTGATCTTCGGCATCGGATGCGGTGCTATAACGGTGTTTATCCGTTATTTCGGAGGATATGCTGAGGGCGTTTCCTTTGCTATACTTATTATGAACCTGCTTGTGTCTTACATAGATAAAGCAACTATTCCCAAGAGATTCGGAGGTGTACCTAAGAATGACGGGACAAAATGATGAAAAGAAAAGAACTGCCCGCCGTCAGATAAAGCGGGTAAGTGCAAATACCTCTCCCGAACTTGAGGTCGAACAGATCGCAGTTTCGGACGGCGAGAGCATAGAAGAAAAAGTCGAAGAAACTGTCGTGGAAATCGCCCAAGAAACAGTTGAAGAGGCGGCAGAACAAGACGTTCAGCCTGAGATCGAAGTTACCCGAGACCCGATAGCTGAACAAGAGGCAGAAACTCCCGAAGTTCCGGATATTTCCGAAGAAGAAACCGAAACCGAAGAGAATTCCAAGGATTCCCCTGAGGACAATAACGGAATAGAGATCCCGAAAAAAATGGAAAACCCCGAGGCAAAATCTATTTCCGTCGTCCGTATCGGCGTAGTGCTTCTTCTCGTTTGTGCTATAGTTACTTTAGCGCTTTCACTCGTTAACTTCCTCACAGAGGGTAAAATAGCTGACAATAAGGTGAACGCAATGAACGAGGCGGTCAAGGATATATTCCCGAATTCTACCGCTTCACAGGAGATCGAATACGTATATTCCGAGCCTGTTGCGGGTGTATACAAAGTAATGCAGGATGACAGCCACATCGGATACGCCGTAAGCGTTATCCCCAGCGGATTTGCCGGCGATATTGAGATGCTTGTAGGCGTAGATCACCGCGGAGAGATCGCGGGTGTGCGTATTCTTGCACTGTCCGAAACTCCCAACGTCGGCAGTAAAGTAGCTGACTCGGGTTATCTTTCGGGATACAACGGAAAGAGCGGAGAACTTGTTCTCGGCGCTGACGTTGACGCTATATCAGGTGCTACCGTTTCCTCCCGCGCAGTGCTTGCAGGTGTAAATGCCGTGCTTGCGCTTGAACTCAAGGTTGAGGGCGTGGTTGAGGACGATGACGGTGATTCTGAAGTCACTGTGGATCTTGAAAAAGATTTCCCGGTAGATTCAGATCTTGAAACTAACCTGATCCCATCTGACAGCGTTCCTCCCGTATCGTATGAGACCGTTTACCGTGAGGAGACTTCTGCTCCTGCGACCGAGCCGAACGAAACCTCTATAATTGAAATGAACACCGAACCTGAAGAAACTACCTCAGAGCCTGACGAAACCTCCTCTGATACTACGGCAGAGGATACGACAGAAACCGTACAGGCAGAGGAAACTTCCGCTCCCGGCGAAACATCTGCGGCTGCATAACAAACGGAAAGGAGATTCGTATGACAGGAAAATCATTTTTCTCGCAATTCAAAGAAGGTATAATTACGAACAATCCCGTGTTTGTGCAGCTGCTTGGTATGTGCTCGGTGCTTGCTATCACTACCTCGGTGACAAACGCGATAGGTATGGGACTTTCGGTTACGGTGGTTCTCATATGTTCAAACCTTATTATATCTTTGCTTCGTAACTTTATTCCCAAACAGATCAGAATTGCTTCTTACATAGTAATTATCTCCGGATTCGTTACTATAATTCAGATGATACTTGACGCTTACGTAGAGTTTTTGAGCAAATCTCTCGGTCTGTTTATCCCGCTTATAGTAGTAAACTGTATAATTCTTGCGCGAGCTGAATCGTTCGCATCAAAAAATCCCGTGCTTCCGTCTGTTATAGACGGACTTACCATGGGTCTCGGTTATACCTTTGCCGGAGTTGTACTCGCGTTTGTTCGCGAGCTGTTCGGTGCAGGTACGATATGCGGTATTCAGGTGCTCGGCGATTGGTATAAGCCTGCGTCAATGCTGATCTCTCAGCCCGGTGCATTCATAGTGCTCGGTTCGCTTATTGCGGTGGTTCAGTGTTTTACGCGCAGAAAAAGAAAAAAGGAAGAGAGGATGAAGAAACATGGTTGATATACTCATTCTGATGTTCGGCGCTATCCTCGTTGAAAACTACGTGTTCTCAAAATTCCTTGGAATTTGTCCCTTCCTCGGCGTATCCGATAAGCCGTCAACGGCGTTTGGTATGGGATGCGCGGTTACCTTTGTTATTACTCTCTCGAGTGCGGTAACCTACGCTGTATATTACCTCTTGCTCGAGCCGTTCGGTCTTGAGTACCTTGAGACTATCGCGTTTATTTTGATAATCGCGGCTCTCGTTCAGTTTATCGAGCTGTTTTTGCGTAGATATATCCCCGGACTTTACAGTGCGCTCGGTATATATCTCCCGCTTATTACCACTAACTGTGCCGTTCTTGGCGCGGCTATGCTCAACATTCAGGAAGGACACAATTTTATCGAATCTGTCGCGTACGGATTTTCCTCCTCGGTCGGATTCACTCTCGCAGTGGTTATATTTGCCGGAGTCAGAGATAAGATGTTCTTCTCGAATCCGCCAAAGGCTTTCCGCGGTATTCCGATAGTGCTGGTTGCGGCAGGACTTATAGCAATGGCGTTTTCCGGATTCGTTGGAATCAGCTTTTCTTGAGTCGGGTACGGTATATAGGAGGTAGATCAAATGGATAATTTAATGCAGATATTCCTTCCCGTGCTTTTCCTCTCTGCGCTTGGACTTTTACTCGGACTTGCGCTTGCGTTTGCCGCAAAGAAATTTGCGATAAAAGACGACCCCCGAATAGACGAGATCACCGATATTCTCCCCGGCGCTAACTGCGGCGGATGCGGATACGCAGGATGTGCGGCAGCCGCAAAAGCTATGGTCGAGGGCGAGGCTAAAGTAACTGCGTGTACCGTCGGTGGTGACGCGATAGCCGAAAAGATAGCTGATATACTCGGTGTAAAAGCAGAAAAATCGGTGCGTATGCGCGCGCAGGTAATGTGCTCGGGTACGTCTGAATTCTCAAAGAAAAAATACATATACAAAGGCGCAAAGGACTGCCATGCGGTCGCGCGTCTCGGTGGCGGCGACAGACTTTGTCCCGACGGATGTATCGGCCTCGGTACCTGTGCTAAAATGTGTAAGTTTGATGCTATACACGTTGAAGACGGTGTAGCGGCGGTAGATTATGAGAAGTGCCAAGGCTGCGGAGTTTGCGTAGTTTCCTGTCCTAAGCATCTTATCAAGCTGATACCCTACGACAGTAAACACTGGGTAGGCTGCCGCTCGATAGAGAAGGGCGCAGTTACGAGAAAGGTCTGCGACATCGGATGTATCGGATGTCGTATGTGCGAAAAAGCGTGCGAAGAAGGTGCGATCACGGTCAACAATTTCCTTGCGGAAATAGACTACTCAAAGTGTGTCGGATGCGACAAATGCGTGACTGCTTGTAAGAGAAATATTATCTGGTCTGATACAAGACAGGATCAGTACGGTCTTACTCTTGACCACGATGAGATAAAACAAATCAACGGATAAAAATATTTATACATAAAATAAGGAGAATAATCATGAACAATACACCTGAGATCAAACTCGGTATAGTAGCGGTAAGCCGTGACTGTTTCCCGTCTACTCTTTCTGAAAAGCGCAGAATCGCAGTAGTTGAAGAGTGCGCTAAAATAAATCTTCCCATCTACGAGAGCAAGGTAATCGTCGAGAACGAGAAAGACGCTCTTGCGGCTCTTGAGGACGTTACCGCTGCCGGCGTTAACGCGCTCGTTGTATATCTCGGTAACTTCGGTCCCGAAGGACCCGAGACCAAGCTCGCTCAGCTGTTTACCGATATTCGCGGTAACTCCGTTATGTTTGTTGCCGCTGCTGAAGAAACCGCACGCGATCTGTTTGACGGCCGCGGAGATGCTTTCTGCGGTATGCTTAACGCATCTTACAATCTCGGTCTTCGCAAGCTCTCCGCTTACATACCCGACTACCCGGTAGGAAGCGCTGAAGACGTTGCTAAGATGATCTCCGAGTTCGTTCCGATAGCGGCTGTAAAGAACGGTCTTGCTAACCTCAAGATATTCAGCTTCGGTCCCCGCCCGTTTGACTTCCTTGCTTGTAACGCTCCCATCGCTCCTCTGTTTGATCTCGGCGTTGAGATTCAGGAAAACAGTGAGCTTGACCTTCTTGAGTCCTTCCTCGCTCACGAGGGCGACGAGAGAATCCCCGGCGTAATGGCTGAAATGGAAGCTGAACTCGGCGAGAACGGTAACTGCTATCCCGCAGTTCTTCCTAAACTCGCACAGTACGAGATCACCCTTCTTGACTGGGCTGAAAAGAATCTTGGCGCTTGCAAGTACTTTGCTTTTGCAAACAAGTGCTGGCCCGCATTCCAGACCATGTTCAAATTCGTTCCTTGCTACGTTAACTCCAGACTTACCGCAAAGGGTATTCCGGTATCCTGCGAGACCGATATTTACGGTGCGCTTACCGAGTACATCCTTACCGTTGTTACAAACAACGTCGTAACTCTGCTTGACATTAACAACACCGTTCCCGCTGATCTTATCAAAGAGAATGCAAAGATCGTCAGCGACTACACCGCAAAGGATCTGTTCATGGGCTTCCACTGCGGTAACACTGCGGCTTGCCTGCTTAAAGACGACAAGAAGATGCAGTATCAGCTCATCATGAAGAGAAACCTTGAGCCCGATTCTGAGCCTAATATTTCTCGCGGTACTCTTGACGGTGAGATCAAGGCCTCTGACATCACTCTGTTCAGACTTCAGTCCACCGCTGACGCTAAGCTCACCTCTTACATCGCAGAGGGTGAGATCCTCGATATGCCCACCAAGACCTTTGGCGGACGTGCAGTATTCGCTATTCCCGAGATGGCTCGCTTCTACCGTCACGTTCTTATCGAGAAACGCTATCCTCACCACGCAGGCGTAGGTTTCGCTCACGTTGGACGTACTTTGTTCAGAACTATGAGATACCTTGGCATCGGTGACATCGCGGTAAATCTTCCCAAAGAGATGAGATACCCCACCGAGTATCCCTATTTTGACTGATAAAATTAAATAATTATAGGGCGGTCAAGGTTGACTTGGCCGCCTTAATATATTATAATTTAAGTGTAGATGAGAACACTAAATACGTAATACTCACAAAGGACGAAGTAAAATGAAGAAACTTCTCGTTATTGACGGCAACAGCATACTTAACCGAGCGTTTTACGGTATCAGGGAGCTGACTAATTCAAAGGGACTCCACACCAACGCGGTGTACGGTATGATTACGATGATTACCAAATACGTCTCGGATATTGAGCCGGACTATGCTGTGGTGGCGTTTGATATGCGTGCGCCTACCTTCAGGCATCTTGAATACAAAGGATACAAAGCCAACCGCCACGGTATGCCGCCCGAGCTTGCCGAGCAGCTTGATTACGCTAAAAGAGCCTGCCGCGCCCTCGGATTTACCATAATTGAAAAAGAGGGCTACGAGGCGGACGATATTCTCGGCACGATGTCTGACACCGCGGTGAAAAACGGGATGTTTTCCTATATAGTTACGGGCGACAGGGATTCTCTCCAGCTTGTTGGAGACAACGCAAACGTGCTTTTGGCGACAAATACCGACTACGTCAAGTACGACGTTGAGGCGTTCCACGAAAAATACGGGATATTACCCGATCAGTTTGTGGACGTTAAAGCGCTGATGGGTGACTCGTCTGACAATATTCCCGGAGTTGCGGGAATTGGTGAGAAGACCGCGCTTTCGCTTATCAAGGAGTTTGGCGACCTTGATCGAGTGTATGCCGAGTATGAGGACGCAAAACTGTCTCCGCCTGTAAAAAAGAAGTTAGGAGAGGGCAGGGACAATGCGTTTTTGTCAAGATTTCTCGCAAAGATAGAACGTGCAGTCCCGCTTGACGTAACGCTTGATGACGTTTCGTTTGACGGAATGGACAACGCACAGATGCTTGAGCTTTGTCGTGAGCTTGAGTTCAGCGCGCTCATAAAACGTCTCGGACTTGACGCGCCCGCCGAGGTGGAGGAGAACGTCGAATATTCCGAAATATCTCCCAAAGATGCTGAAAAGATTATCACCGACGGCATATTTGCGGTTGTGTTAAACCGTGACGAGCATCTTGTCCGTGTTTCAAATAAAGAAGTAAACTATCAGATACCGTTTACTGATTTTTCCGAGATCAGATGGCTGTTTGACTCTCAATGCGTGAAGACCGTTTGCTACGACTTCAAGTCACTATATTCTTGCCTTGCTCGGCAAGGGGTAGAGTATTCAAACTGTGTTTTTGACATAATGCTCGCAGGATACGTTATAAACTCGGGAGAGGGTAATTATTCATACCCGCGAATCGCGCTTGCCACGCTTGGCATTGTGACCGAGGATGAGTTTTCATCGGCTGTGATTTACAGTATATACGAACTGCAGGCGCAGAAATTAAAGGAGACCGAGCAGGACAGCCTGTTTTATAACGTAGAGCTTCCGTTTGCGCGCGTGCTGGCTGACATGGAGCTTGAGGGCTTTATGATAGACCGAGTGGGGCTGGAGGAATATTCCGCCGAACTTGCCGGGATGGAGCAGGATTATTCAGAGCGCATTTATTTTGAGGCGGGATGCGAGTTTAATATAAACTCGCCCAAACAGCTTGGCGAGGTACTGTTTGAAAAATTGGGACTTCCTGCGGGAAAGAAAACGAAAAACGGATATTCCACTAACGCAGACGTTCTTCAAAAGCTTGCGCCGTACAGTCAGGTCGTCTCTGACGTGCTTGAATACCGCAAGGTTGCAAAACTGCGCGGAACTTACGGCGACGGACTCCTCAAGGTAATAGAGGACGACGGATGTATCCATACCGTGTTTAAACAGACGGGTACCGCTACCGGAAGAATTTCTTCGGCAGAGCCCAATCTGCAGAACATTCCGATACGCACCGAGCTTGGACGTAAACTGAGAAAATATTTTATCCCGAAGGACAGCGATCACGTGCTGATAGATGCCGACTACTCGCAGATAGAGCTTCGTTTGCTTGCTCACATTTCGGGAGACGAGACAATGATAGGCGCGTTTTGCAGCGGCGAGGATATACACACCACTACCGCGTCGCAGGTGTTCGGAGTTGTGCCCGAGATGGTTACGCCAGAGTTACGCAAGCGTGCGAAAGCGGTAAATTTCGGTATAGTTTACGGGATAGGCGACTTCTCGCTTGCGAGCGATCTTGGAATTACCAAAAAGCAGGCGGGTGAATATATCAAGGGTTACCTTGCAACCTATCCTGACGTTGACAGGTATCTCAAATCCGCGATAGCCGATGCCAGAGAAAAGGGATTTTCTACCACTCTTTTTGGGCGTAGAAGATACATTCCCGAGCTTGCGGCATCAAACAAGATAACGCAGAGCTTCGGTGAGCGCGTCGCGATGAACAGTCCGATACAGGGCTCTGCCGCGGATATAATCAAGATAGCTATGATAAATACGGCAAATGCTCTCAAAAAAGAGGGACTTGACGCGAGAATAATTCTTCAGGTTCACGACGAGATCATTCTTGAAGCTTCAAGAGATGACGCCAAGCGCGCCGCAGAGCTTCTCTCAGAAGCGATGCGAGGCGCAGCAGATCTTTCCGTACCGCTCGATATAGAGATCCTCACAGGCGAAAATTGGCTTGAGAGCAAATAATATATAACATAAAAATGGAACCGATTTTCGGTTCCATTTTTATGTTATAATCTGTCTATAATATCCTGCAACTCATATACTGAATCTACGACGTAGTCGGCGTCAGCATGTTCGAGTTCCTCGCGGCTTCCGTATCCGTAGGTGACGCCGACGTTTAGCACACCTTGCTTTTTCGCGCCGATTACGTCGTGCTCTCTGTCGCCTATCATTACGGCATCCTCTGCACAGGCAGAGAGATTCTCGAGTGCGTATGCGATGACCTCTGCTTTGTCTACTCTCGTGCCGTCAAGTTCACTGCCTGAGATAAACGCAAAGCTGTCTGTCATACCGAAGTTATCTATTATCTTTTTGAGGAATACGTGCGGCTTTGATGAGGCGATAACCACCTGCCTGCCGCTTGAATTCAGATAATCTATAAGATCTTTTACGCCGTCGTACAGAAAACAGTCAAACATACCTTTCTCGCGGTAGTATTCTCTGTAAAATTCTACCGCGCGGTCTGCCTCACTCGAGGTCAGACCGTGATATTTTTCAAACGCTCCTTTAAGCGGCGGACCGATAAATCTGCACCTCTGCTCTCTGGTGCCTGCGTCAAGTCCCATCTTTTTGAGGGCGTATTCAACCGAATTCGTTATTCCGTCTCCCGTATCAGCCACGGTGCCGTCAAAATCAAATAAAACGTATTTTCTCATTTGCCGTCCGCTTCTCCAACCTTGCTTTTTTCGCCTACCTTGAGGGATTTTATGTAGTTAAAGCTGTTTACCTTTATCGCGGCGATAGCGCATTTGAGCACTTGGTCGCATTTAAGAATTATAAATACTACAAGAGCGGGAGCTTTGAAGAAGAACATTGCTATAAAAGACGCGGGTAAAACGATTCCCCACATGAAAATAGTGTCTACCTTGAGAATAAACGAGGTATCGCCGCCTGCGCGGACTATTCCCGTGTGGCAGGGCATCTGATAAGACGTGCCTATTACGGTGATAGAGAGCACTATCATAAACTGGCGCGCGAGGTCAGCGGCCTCGGGCGTAGCCTCGTAAAATCCGATAATGAGATCTTTTACGATAAACAGTACTGCACCGGTGAATGCTCCGATGCACAAAAATATCACCTGAAGCGTTTTGGCGTACGGCTTTATCATGTCGAGCTTTCCTTCGCCTATCGCTTTACCTATAACGACGCAGGTAGCGGAAGCAGAGGCGTAGGTGATTACCGTAACTATCTGGAATACTACCGACGATATACTGTCCGCGGTTACCGCTGACGGATCGGAACGGCTGAGGATTGCTGTCTGCATAGCCTGGGCAAAGCTCCATATCGCGCTTGAGAAGAACACGGGCGCGCCCTTTATGACGTATGACTTAAACAGCGTCCAGTCTATTTTTCCAAAGTGCTTTATTCTGAGCTTTACCTTTTTGTCTATGAAAAATACGTATATTACCACTATAAGAGTTTCAACTATTCTCGCGATGAGAGTAGCAATAGCCGCACCGCGAACACCAAGTTCGGGCGCGCCGAAGTTACCGTAGATAAGGACGTAGTTCAGGCACACGTTGATTATAAGTGTGCTGACCGAGATCCAAAGACCTATTTTTACCGTTTCAACGCTTCTCATTGAGTAGATAAGGAGCTGTGTGATCGCAAACAGAGGATATGAGAAGCAGATTATTCTAAGATACGCGCTGCCCTGCGCTATCTCACCCGCGTTGGGAGAGAGCAGGGAAAGTATAAACTCGGGCACGGTTATCGCCGCCGCAAAAATCGCCAGCGAGATAACGAGACCGCATTTTGTTGATATGTTGGTTATCTTGCGAATGGAGGGAATGTCTCGCTCACCCCAGCTGCGGGATGCGAACATCAGGGCACCCTCGGCAAGTCCCATCATCAGCGACTGCAGGATAAACTGTATCTTGTTTACCAGGGCAACGCCTGACATCGCGTCCTGCATATAGCTGCCGAGCATTATGTTATCCGCTAAGTTTACGCTGTAAACTATAACGTTTTGAAGCGCGATGGTGAGAGTGAGTGTAAAAAACTGCTTATAAAAAGATTTTTCTCGTACAAAAAATGCCATTTTGATTTACCTTTCAGGCGCGCCAGCCGTTGTCAGAAAGCCAGCCCGCGAGCTGCTCGGGCCAACGCTCAGCGCCTTCCATGCCTTTTGCAAGTCCTATTCCGTGAGAGCCCTTGGGGAATATATGGAGCTCGTACGGGATCTTCTTTTCAGAGAGAGCCTCTGCCATAGCGAGCGCATTCATTACGGGAACGCAATCGTCCTCTCCCGTGTGCCAGATGAATACCGGCGGGCAGTCGTCAGGAACGGAATTTTCGCCCGAGAGACGCGCGAGGAGATCCTTGTCGTTGTTATACGCTTCCTCACCGAGAAGATTGTATGCGGAGCCGTGATGAGAATAAGGCTGATCGAGAGTGCATACCGCATAGCAGAGTATTCCGAAATTGGGGCGGCAGGAGGTGCGGTCTATCCCGTCGCCCGAGTCAAGTCCGCCGTCATACTGCTCGATACCCATAACGGTAAGGTGTCCGCCTGCGGAAAAGCCCATAACGCCGATCTTTTCGGGATCTACGTTAAAGCTCTCTGCGTTGTGGCGAACAAAGCGAACTGCTCTTTGAATATCGTAAAGCTCTGCGGGATACGTATAAGGAGCTACGCGGTATTTGAGCATAAATGCGTTGATGCCGAGTGAGTTGAAATACTCACATATCTGAACGCCCTCGTGATCCTCTGCGCGGAAGCAGTAGCCTCCGCCGGGGCATACGATAACTGCGGCTCTCGTTTTGCTTCCGGGAAGAATATATGCATCAAGCGAGGGTTGATCCTGCTCAAGCGACGGGTCAAACAGCGGTGCACCGTTTTCCCAAAGAATATAGCTTTTCATGGTTTTTGTCTCCTTGTTTTTATAGTGTTTAATCTTTGAAGTTGTTGTCCTTCAGCCACGCATCAACAAGCGCGGTCCATCTTTCGGCTCCGAGTTCGCCTTTTGCAAGATCAATGCCGTGGCGACCGTAGGGGAAGATGTGGAGCTCGTACGGGATCTTCTTTTCTGAAAGTGCCTGCGCCATTACAACTGCATTTATTACCGGAACGGCCCTGTCTTCGCAGGTGTGCCAGATAAAGGTTGGGGGACAGTCATCCGGCACGGAATTTTCGCCGGAAAGCTTATGCATAAGCTCTGCGTTTTTCTCTTCAAACGCATCCTCGCCTATGAGATATTTGGCGGCACCGCGGGGTGAGAAGGTGCGTCCTAAAGTAGAAGCGGAATAGCAAAGCACGCTGAAGTCTGGACGGCAGGAAACTCGGTCTATCTCGTCTCCCGAGTCAAGTCCGTAATCAAAATGCTCGATAGCCATCGTGCAGAGGTGACCGCCTGCGGAAAAGCCGAGAACACCTATTTTATCGGGATCTACCTTTAACGCATCTGCATTTTTTCGTATGTATCTGACCGCGCGCTGAATGTCCCATAGCTCTATCGGATAGTGATACGGAGCGACACGGTAGTGGAGAGTGAACGCGTTCATACCGAGAGTGTTGAAAAACTCGCATATCGCAGTACCCTCGCGAGAGTCCTCAAGGTGATTGTATCCGCCGCCGGGACAAATGATGATGGCGCCCCTTTTCTTTTCGCCGGGTAAAATAAATGCATCTATTGACGGCTCGGGCAGACCGATTGAAGCATCAAATCCTGGCGCACCGTTTTCCCAAAGAAGATAGTTTTTCATGTGTTTTGTCTCCTTGACTTGCTTTTTATTCTCTGAACCCGTTGTCCTTGAGCCACGCCGCAACAAGAGAGAGCCATCTCTCGGCGCCGCCTGCATCTTTTGCAAGGTCGAGACCGTGGTGACCGTGCGGGAAGATATGAAGCTCGTACGGGATTTTCTTTTCAGACAGCGCTTGTGCCATCGCAACGGCGTTCATAACCGGAACGGCTTTGTCCTCTCCCGTGTGCCAGATAAAGGTTGGGGGGCAATCGTCCGGGACGGATGCTTCACCCGAGAGACTGCGTAAAAGTTCTGCTTTTTCTTCCTCGTATGCGTCGTTACCGATCAGATGTCTTCCGGAGCCCTTGTGAGAAAATGGCAGACCGAGAGTGCATACCGCATAGCAAAGCACACCGAAATCAGGGCGGCAGGAAACTTTATCTATCCCGTCTCCCGAGTCAAGTCCGTAGTCGAAATGCTCGATCGCCATGGTGCAGAGGTGTCCTCCGGCAGAAAAACCGAGAACGCCTATTTTGTCAGGGTCTACTTTGAGCTCGTCCGCATTTTTTCGGATGAAGCGAACCGCGCGCTGAATATCCCAAAGCTCGATAGGGTAGTGGTACGGATCTACTCTGTAATGAAGAGTAAATGCGTTCATACCGAGACTGTTGAAAAACTCGCAAATAGGACCACCCTCGCGCTTGTCCTCAAGATGATCGTAACCGCCGCCGGGGCAGACTATCACCGTACCGCGCTTTTTCTCGCCCGGAAGAATGTATGCGTCGATTGAGGGTTCGGGGAGTCCGAGCGACGCGTCAAATTCTGGTGCGCCGTTCTCCCAAAGAATATAATTTTTCATATTAATCTCCATTTATGTCGGGAATAGAGGAGAGTCCGCCTTTTTTGAGGGTGCTTTTCCCCGCGTTGCGCGCCGCAAAGGATGCAAAAGCGCATACGTCGTCGTAACAAAGCTGGTTGAGTTCTTTTCCCGATTTGATAAATTTACTGATAAAACTGCCGAAGAATATATCGCCCGCGCCGGTGGTATCTACCGCGCGAACGTCAAGCGACGGAGCGTGTCCCGAGAATTCCTTCGTTCCAAAATACGCGCCGTTAGCACCGTCAGTGATAAGCACAAGAGTAATTCCGAGCGAGAAGAAAAACTCAAAACAACCGTCAAGAGTGTCTTTGCCCGAGATCATCTCCGCTTCTTCTTTTGAAACCTTGATTACGTCGGCATAGCCGATGTACTTTAATATCTTTTCTATCGCCACAGATTCGGACGGCCAAAGGCTTGCGCGGTAGTTGGGATCGCAGGTGATAAGACAGCCTGCGCGGCGAGCACATTCGATCGAGTATGCGGTAGCCTCCTCGGCGCAGTCACTTGTTAAAGAGAGTGAACCGAAATGGAATATACGAGAGCTTTCTATCAGCTCTGCGTCTACCTCGTCGCGGGAGATCAAAACGTCTGCGTTAAAGGTGCGGTAAAAGCTGAAGCTTCTGTCACCGTCCTCGTCAAGAGATACGAAAGCAAGTGTAGTGTTGTGCTCACCGTCGGTGATGAGATTTTTATCATCTATTCCCGCGTCGGTTATCGTTTTGCGAAGATGTTCGCCAAACATATCGGGGCCGACCTTGCCGATAAAAGCAGTCTTCCCGCCGTATTTTGATATAGTCGCGAGAAAATTTATCGGTGCGCCGCCTACCTTTGATACGAACATACTGTCGCCTGCGTCGTCACGTCCCATTGGGGCAAAGTCGATAAGTATCTCGCCTATTGCCGTAACGTCGTATTTCTTCGTCATTTCTCGGACTGTACCTTTCTTGCGTTTTTGAGGGTGGTCATCGCGCCCTTGAGAATATGGTCAAAGTCAGCACCTGCGGAGATCATATTGATACCGAGATCGTTATAAGTTTTGATAAGATGCTCGTCGTTCGGAGTTATCGAAACGCCGATAGTCTTATTGTGCTTGTTGAGTATATCTATCGTCTTTTTAACAAGCTTGAGATTATTTTCGCCGAGGCAGTTTCCAAGCTCGCCGATAGAGCCGGAAAGATCCATCAGACCGAATATGTAACCGTCTATATAGGGGTTTTTCACGATTTCTTCCAGATCTTCAACAGCGGTCTCCTGCTCGATCTGAATGAAACGGCAGGTCTTTGTGTAACCGTTCTTAAAATAGTCCATCTCGTCGTCAAGTCCGAATCTGGTTGCTCTCTTGGGACCGCAGCCGCGGTTTCCGCGCGGGGGATAAAGGGTGTACGCGATCATTTCTTCTGCGTCTTTAGCGTCCTTTATCATCGGGAAAATAATACCGTCCGGCCCCATTTCCATTACCTTTTTGGTGTAGGTAAAATCACGCCACGGCACGCGCACGATAGTTGCGGTACCGGCCGCTTTTGCGGCGTTCAGGTGATTATAGAGCTGTTCAAGAGAAATATAAGCGTGTTCAAGATCTATCCACAGAAAGTCAAAGCCGAGATAGCCCATCATTTCTGCAATACTTGAGTCAGTCATGGTAACGTGCGTACCGCAAACCTTTTCTTTGTTCAGAATTTTTTCGCGGAATGTCATATGTTAACCTCCAGATAAGTGTTATTAAAATTATTACATTAAGTATAGCACAAACTGAAAAAAATAACAATACAACTTTCGCTTTTTATTTACAAATCACGCAGAGTATTGTATAATTAAATTGGTAATATCAAATTACTATTTTTTGAGTGGACGGTATGGTCAGATGAAATATCACGTAGATCAGGAAATGAGAGATCCCGCTTATCTTCAGCTTTACGTTGCTTTGCGGGAAGATATAGTTGGGGGCGTGTATCCGTTTGGCGCGAGACTTCCGTCAAAGCGGCTGCTTTCGGAGGAGACGGGTGTCAGCGTTATAACTGTTGAGCACGCGTATTCCATACTTTGCGACGAAGGGTACGCGGAGTCAAGAGAGCGCAGCGGATACTACGTTATCTATCGGGAAAAGGACTTTATTTCGGTCGGAGAAGCGCCGACTGCACGTAAGATTTCTGAAAAATCTATCGATCACCCTGCGAGTGCGTTTCCGTTTTCGGTGCTTTCAAAAACTATGCGCCGAGTTCTCTCTGAATACGGAGACCGAATACTGATAAAATCCCCGAGCCGAGGATGTGACGAGCTGATAGAAGCGATACGCGCGTACCTTGCGAGAAGCACGGGAATTTCTGTGCGCTCGGAGCAGATAATAATCGGCGCGGGCGCGGAGTATCTGTACGGACTGATAGTACAGCTTATCGGTCGGGACAGGGTGTTTGCGATAGAGGATCCGTCGTATGAAAAAATCGAGAAGGTGTACCGCGCGCACGGCGTCAGATATGACAAATTGGCTCTCGCGCAGGACGGTATAAAGACCTCCGAGCTTGATAACACCGAGGCGACTGTGCTTCATATCACGCCGTTTAACAGCTTCCCGAGCAACGTAACCGCAGACGCATCAAAGCGAAACGAGTATATCCGATTTGCTAAAAGCCGAGGCGGGTATATAGTTGAGGACAACTTTGACTCCGAGCTTACCGTTTCCACAAAGTCGGAGGATACCGTGTTTTCGCTTGACCCCGACGGTTCGGTAATATACGTGAACACCTTCTCTCACACGATAGCACCTTCCTTCCGTGTCGGCTATATGCTTTTGCCGAGCGCACTTCTCGAGCTTTTTGATAAAAATCTCGGATTTTACTCCTGTACCGTTCCAGTGTTTGAGCAGTATACTATTGCGGAGTTGATAAACAGCGGAGATTTTGAACGCCATATAAACCGCGTGCGCCGTATGAGAAGAAAAAACAGATAAACTGGTTATATAAAACTATACGGTTTTGGATATTTACATAATACCAAAATTGCTGTAATATATTGGCATAGTAAAAATCAGGAGAAAGAAAATGTCATACAGTAAAGTTTTAACTATTCAGGATATATCTTGCGTCGGTCAGTGTTCGCTTACCGTCGCGCTTCCCGTGCTTTCCGCTTGCGGAGTCGAGACCTGCATACTTCCGTCCGCCGTGCTCTCTACTCACACGGGGGGCTTTACGGGCTATACCTTCCGCGACCTTACCGACGATATGCCGGGAATAAAAGATCACTGGGCGAGCGAGGGTATCAAGTTTGATGCGATATACACGGGTTATCTCGGAAGTACGCGCCAGATCGATTACGTGAAGGATATTTTCGCGGCTCTTTCAGGAGATGGCTGCGTCAAGGTGGTCGACCCCGCGATGGCTGATAACGGCAAGATGTACGTAGGATTTGACGAGGCGTTCGTCGAAGAGATGAAAACTCTGTGCGCTTGCGCGGACTACGTTCTTCCCAATATTACCGAGGCGTGCTTCCTTACGAATACCGAGTTCAAAACCGAATACGACCGCGCGTATATAGATACTCTGTTATCCAAGCTGACCGCGCTCGGATGCAAAAATGTAGTTCTTACGGGTGTTTCTTATTCCGAGGGTAATACCGGAGTCGTGATCTATGAAAACGGCGAATACTCGTATTACGAGCATAAAAAGGTCGCGAAAGGCTGTCACGGCACGGGCGATATTTATGCGTCTGCGTTCACAGGCTCGCTAATGAGAGGGAAAACCGCACCTGAAGCGGCAAAAATTGCGGCAGATTACGTTCTTGAGTGTATCGTCGAAACTCAAAATCATAAAGACCATTGGTACGGTGCCGCATTTGAGCCGGTGCTCTGTAAACTGATCGAGGCACTGAAATAATTAAGTAAATAACCCCCGCTTGTCAAACGCAAGTTTGACAAGCGGGGGTTTACTTTGAGTCAATGGTATAAAAAATTATAATTTATAAAAGTAAGATAACAGCAGCGGGATGTGAGAGAATGATCCCTCCAGCTGATATTTGAACTGACCGTCTTCCTCTTTTACCGTCAGCGGAATTTCCCGCAGTGCGGTTTCTACTTCTTCGACTTTGAGATGTGCAGTAGCTGCTATCTCATCTGCGGTAACATATAGATCGAAATTCGAAAGCGTAAGTTCGTATAATGCGTAAAGAGTTTTCAGCACGTTCAGATTTGAAAACTGTTCCATCGTAATTTTGAGCTCCCGCAGCTGTGCTCCGTTAGGCGGAATATATCCATCTCTCAGAGTAAAAAGGATACTGTTATTCTTTCTGCAGGTAATACCTTCAGGTTCGGAGCAAACAGATAGTCCCCAAGATGAAACCTCGCCGGTCGAATAATCTTTTTCTTTCCAAGGGGCATTACGCTTATAACCATGTGTTACTATTACCTCATGTAATAGAGCCGAAATGCGGTATGCGCTCTCAAAGGTAGATTCTTCTGGTGATTCCGTAAAATAATTTTTGATTTTAAGGTATATATCGCCTAATCCATTCGACGACTTATATCCGAGAAGCTCGTCAACCGAAACGTCAAAGAGCTTTGCAATATCGGGCAGGAGTTGTATATCCGGGCAGCATTGCGCTGACTCCCATTTTGAGACTGCCTGATTTGTTACGCCGAGGATTTTTGCCAGTTCTTCTTGTGTGAGCCCTTTTTGTTTTCTCAGAAAGGCTATCCGTTCATTAATTTTAGTTTTATTCATAAAGCACCTCGTATTATTTTTTGCAGCTGCAATTATATTTTACTGATATGCAGTCCAAAAAACAATGACGCATTAGTTTGATGAGTCTGAGCTTTGTCCAACTTGCGGTTGGAAGATTGATTTTAAAAATACCGCCTATGTAACGCAGGCGGTATTTTGGGGTGTTGTATTTTGAACTTTAGATCTCAACCTCTGCTGCTATCGGGTAGTGGTCGGAGAGGAATATTCCGTTCAGTTCGTCGTCCCATTTAGTAACAGACGTTACGTTCGGAGCTGTGTCTCTGTCGGTGTATATGTAGTCGATCGAGCAGAAGTGGTTAGGACGGCCGAACCCGTGGAAGGTAGTTCCGATTCCGTCGGTAAGATTTACGAGATCAATGTCCTTATACTCGTTGCAATATTTGATGGTCTCGCTGTCGGGCTTTGCGTTGAAGTCGCCGAGGATGAACAGCGGGAAGGCGTATCTTTCGCGGTCGAGCTTAACTTTCTCAAGTACCTGATGGATACCGAGAATGCGCGCGTTGTCGCTCTTGTGGTCGAGATGGTTGTTGTAAACGTAGAACATGGACTTGGTACCGTTTACCTGAAGAAGCGCCGACTGACAAATTCTCGGGCAGGCACTCTGCTCGGGGAATCGGGAACCGGGGACGTACGGAGTTTCGGACAGCCAGAAAATATCAAGGCTTACGAGGTTAAGTCTGTCCTTCTTGATGAGAAGCGCAAGACCCTCGCCGTCAAAAGAAGCGTTTCTGCCGTTGTATATGGTCAAATAATCCGAAAGGTTTTTCTTGAAGAACTCTACGTGAGAGGGAACTGCCTCCTGCGCGCAGATGATGTCCGGCTTTTCTGAATTGATCTTGTCAAAAATCATTCCCGCACGGTGAATAAAGCTGTTTACGCCGTCCTCTGTGTAAGCGCAGCGAAGGTTAAACGTAACTATTTTGATCTTTTCGCTCATTTGTCTTTCCTCTTTCGGTTTGAATGTTTTTTATATTATAGCACAATCGGCAGGAAATGACAATATATTATCAAAACAATTTTATTTGCTTGACCTTGTAACAAAAAAATGATATAATAAGGAAAAACATTGAAGAGGTGTTCTTTATGAAAAAAATAATCGCTATACTTCTTCTCATTTCCGTTTCGCTTTCTTTGGCTGCGTGCGATCTTGGCGTCGACGCTTTTCTTGATGAAGACACAGAGGAACGGACTATGACTGCCGAAGAGTTTGAACAGCTTCTTACTACACTTCCGCTTATCGTTTCTTCTACGGAATACGTTAAAAAGGATATATCGCTTGAAAATCCTACAGAAGAAATGCTCCGCGTTATTCTTCAGAACAACTCGGAGTATGACATAAAAAATGCAGTAGTTTCCTTTACGGCGTGGGATGCCAATGATCTTCCGGTGAAGATAAAGAGCGCAGAGGATTATACTGCCGGAGCATACGTAAGACAGGTCAGCTTTGCGGATATAAATCTTCTCCCCGGCGCGGCTTACGGCGAGCAAGGCGGATATGAGATAGACGAAGAGTGTTACATAGCGTCTTTTAAAGCGGTCGTTCTCTCGTTTGAAACCTTTGACGGTAAGGTGTGGAAGAATCCGTATTACGACGAATGGTGCGACTTGTATGAGGGTACCAAGATAACCGAGTCCATGTCGGTTCTCGTAAAGGTTGAAAACGAGGATAGTATTAATATTGATTCGTTTACCACAACGGGAAACGGCGAGGGTTATGATACGGTTACTCCGAACGATACGCAGGGTTCTGCCGTTACTCCTCCCGCAGACGGAAGTGACGGATTTACAGTTCTTAATTTCGGAGATTCAATATCGCTTGATTTCGTTGAGATGACGGTCAACGGCGCTTCGTATTCGGATGAACTTTATCCGACCGATCTTAACGGAGAGTATCTTTACCTGCAGGACGTAGAGAATGAAAAATTCTTCTATCTGTCCGGTACTTTAAAAAATATAGGTACCGGAGAATATTCAGCGGGAGAGGCAAAAGCGGAGATTACCTTTGACGGAGAGCATAAATACGAAGCGCAGGTCATAGTGGATCAAGGACAGTCGTTTACAGGTACGAACATAAAACTGCTTTACTCTGTAAAGATATATATATGCGCTTCCGTTCCTGACGAGATGATAGATACGTACGAGACTTGCAGTATCCGCTTTGCGTTTGACGATAATTTCAAGAGTCAGTCCGGATACGGGTTAGAAGATTTTCCTCACAAATATGAAGTAAACGTGGAAAAATAAAATATAAAAATTCGGGCATACGCGAGACCTTACGGTCTTTGCGTATGCCCGTTTTGATTTGATTATTTCTTCTCTACCGCGCGCTGGATGAGTTTTACTACTTCCATTATCGGGATGATCGTAAGCGCAAGGACGATAGCTACTGCATACTCGAAGAACGAGATGTGAGCGAAGCCGAACGCGTTACTGAGGAAAGGAACGTAGATAACTGCGGTGGTGAGCACGAGTGAGGTCAGCATGGACAGCCACAGCCATTTATTGTGGTGAGGCATACCGAATATCGACGCGCGTCTTGAACGCATATTGAAGGAATGGAATATCTCAACCAGTGAGAGAGTGAGGAACGCCATGGTAGTACCGTCGTGGCTGATTCCTTCGGGAATGCTCCACGCGCCGTCGCCGATGCGGTGACCGATAAAGTAGGATGCAAGGGTGATTACCGTGATAATAATTCCCTGGAACGCAACGTCAAAGCCCATTCCGCCTGCAAATATGCCTTCCTTGGAGGATCTCGGAGGACGCTGCATAATGTCGCGCTCGCCCTTTTCCATACCGAGTGCAAGAGCGGGGAAGCAGTCGGTAACAAGGTTGATCCAGAGCAGGTGTACCGGCTCAAGAATGGTAAAGTTAAGCATGGTTGCGAAGAATATCGCG
This sequence comes from uncultured Lachnospiraceae bacterium, assembly GCA_964525525.1. Taxonomy (GTDB): domain Bacteria; phylum Bacillota; class Clostridia; order Oscillospirales; family CAG-272; genus RGIG2161. The sequence continues at coordinate 29,078 of CAZGHD010000014.1, forward strand.
AGAACTTCCGCAAGGTTTGCAGAGAGCAGGAACTGGATAGCTTTTCTGATGTTTGCGTAGATTCTTCTGCCTTCTTCAACTGCAGAGACGATGGTAGCAAAGTTATCGTCTGCCAAAACCATGTCGGCTACGTTCTTCGTAACGTCGGTACCGGTGATACCCATTCCGACGCCGATGTCAGCACTCTTGATAGAGGGCGCGTCGTTTACGCCGTCGCCTGTCATAGCGGTGATCTTTTCCTTGGATTTCCAAGCGTTTACGATTCTTACCTTATGCTCGGGCTGAACGCGGGCGTAAACCGAGTATTTTACTATATCTTCGTTTAACTGTTCGTCAGAGATCTCGTCAAGCTGTGCGCCTGTAATCGCCTCGGACGCGTCTTCGATTATACCAAGTTGTTTTGCGATAGCTACGGCGGTGTCGCGGTGGTCGCCGGTAATCATTATCGGGCGGATACCCGCGCCTTTCCATTCCGCTATCGCGGTGAGAACTTCGGGACGGCTGGGGTCTATCATACCGGA
>CAZGHD010000015.1:0-28328 GCA_964525525.1 uncultured Lachnospiraceae bacterium
GGGGGTTTATCTCCCGCCGAATTATTTGATTTATACCGTTCGTTACGGCGGGTGAATGAACGAAGTTCATTCCGAAGCCACCCGCCCTACGAATAAACTTTCTTATAAAAAAGAGCCTTTTCGGCTCTTTTTTATTTTTCGTAATCTTTAAGATACTCCGCGACAGAGCGGGTCATTTCGCGGGAGAAATCCGAGTTGTATTTTCTTTCGCAGAAAGCTCGGCTCCACTCCTCGAAGGTGCGGTTTTGCGTTTCCTTTGCGAACATTCGGCGAAGCTCTGTATCGCTTTTGATTTTATAGCTGTTTTCGCACACGATGCTGTCAAGCGGACAGCGTTTCGGTTTTTGGCGGTTTAACTGCCCCTCGGTCGGATAGCCGAAAACGAGCATAGCGGTGGGGGACACGTACCTCGGGAGATTAAGCATTTCTCTGTGCTGTTCGCACTTCTCCATTATATCTCCGATATAGCACGAGCCGATGCCGAGACTCTGCGCCGCAGTGACTGCATTCTGCGCCGCCGCCATCGCGTCTGACACGGCGAGCATAAGATCGCCCACGCCAGGCTTGCGCGGCTCGGCTCCGCCTGCGATAAAAGTATCGTACCATTTTCTCACGTCCGCGCAAAAGATAGCAACCATCGGTGCGGTCGCGATAAACGGCTGGTCATCGCAGGAGACGGCAAGGCGTTTTTTGAGCTCCGTATCGGTCACGTCTATTATGGTATAAAGCTGTTGATTTCCCGCGGTCGGCGCGTGAGTTGCGGCGAGGTATATCTCGTTTTTTAGCTCGGGTTCTATCTCTTTGTCCAGAAACACGCGTACCGATTTGCGGTCCTTGAGTGATTTAATTATTTCGTTCATATAAGAAACTCCGATATTTCGGTGATTTTTCCGTTTTTGATCTCGATTTGTGAGCCTATAGGGAGGATTGCGTTGATTATTCTATGACCGAAGGCGTTGCACTTGACTATCGGGAAAGAATATTCGCTCGTGTACTCAAGCAGCCAGTCTTCAACCTGCGGCTCGCCCGCGCCGCCGGTCTGAAATGAGTAGTTATATCCCACTATCATACCGCTTATCTTGTCAAACACGCCGCACTGCTTCAGCTGTGTGAGTGTGCGGCGGCAACGGTTGTGCGTGGCCTCGTAAAATTCCACGGCAAGTACGGCACCGGTCATATCGGGGAAATATTTTGTACCGAGCAGGTGTATCATCGTGCCGAGATTGGTGCCGATGAGAGTTCCCGACATATCACCCTCGCGTACGACGGTGAACTCGCTGTTTTTGAATTTATCCGCCTTATTTTCGATAAATGCGTTCTCAAACACGGGGAACTGCTCCTCTGCCTTCCACGAGCCGAAATCCAGAAAAGACGGGCCGCTGAATCCCACGAGTCCTGCCTGCGTCAAAAGCGCGTAAAGAAGCACTGTCACGTTGCTGTATCCTACCACGATCTTCGGGTGCTTTTTCACAGCTTCGTAGTCTATCAGATCGATCATACAGTTGCAGGTCTCGCCGCCGGTGAGGCAGATTATGGCTTTGACCTCGTCGTCAAGGATCATCGCGTTGAAGTCCTCGGCGCGCTGTGCGGGAGTGCCGCAGCTGCCGTACTCGTTTTCGCGCACGTATTTGCCGAATTTCAGCTTAAAGCCTTTTGCGGTAAGAAATTTTTCAGCCTTGATAAAGTGCTCCTCGCGGTCTCCTATAGGTCCGGAAACGCCCACGATTCCGAGCGTGTCACCGTAGTTTATTTTGTTTGCAAGTATCATTTTTTTGCCTTTCTTTAATTGATCGTTCCGTAAAAAACTTCGCTTCTGTTTTTTGAGTCAAACATATTGTTATACTGCAGGATCGCGTGTTTTTTTAGTATTTCGTTTGAGACGTCGTAGTTATTGAAGCTGCCGTCATCAGAATAGTACCCGAATGCGTTGAGCGCGGGAATTACCGCCTCCGCATCCGACATGAACGAATAATACGCCGAGCCGCCGAGCCCTGCGGCGGAGAGCAGGTGGTTTGCAAGGTAATTTATGCTCGTCAGCGGGACGGTTTTCTCTTCAATATCAAAATTAGCCCAGATAAAGAACGGCACGGTGTATTTTAATGCGCGGGCTTCGGGAGTGTCAAACGAGCCGCCGTAAAGCTCCTCGTAAAAAGAGTCCTCTATGCGCGGGAGATGATCTCCGAAAAAGAGCACGACCGTGTCTTCGTGCGACTTTTCTATCTCGCTGATAAGATACTCAAGCGCGGAGTCACTTTCATTTAACAGAGTCAGATACTGCTCGGCCTGCGGGTAGCTTCCCGAGTAGCCGTCAAGAGTGATACGCTTTTCAAAATCATCTCCGGAATAGTCGTATCCGCTATGATTTTGCATGGTTATTCCGAAAGTGAAAAGCGGAGCGGTTTCATCATCAATCTTTTTCAGAACATATTCGTACATTCCGCGGTCGCTGACGTAGGTGCGGAGGGTGTCTGCGTCTGTGTAGTCCTCAATAAATGTATACTCGTCAAACCCGAGGTGCGGGTACACGACGTTTCGCGACCACCCGTTTGCGTAGTATGGGTGGGTGGCAAAGCTCTTGTAACCGAGGGCGGACATATGGCGCGCGAGGGAATACATATCACCGTTTATAAACTGCTGATACGGTACCGAATCCGTCGGCGCGAAAGCCATTGAGTGTCCCGTGAGAAATTCAAACTCTGCGTTTGCAGTGTTACCTCCGAAAACCGAGGTGAGCGCGTAACCCTTTACCGTGTTTTCGCTGAGAGAATCAAGGAAAGGTGTGACGGGGATATTGGTCTTGAGTTCGCCGATGACAGAAAGATCGGCAAAAGATTCGTTCATTATGACTATCACGTTCGGCGCGTTTTGACTGTCCGGGGACGTGTCTGAATATTCAGCTTCAAGGGCGGCAAGCGCGTCTTTTGAATATCCCTCCGGCTTATCCGGGCGCGCGTCTCGCAGGGCGATGACGAAATTAAGATAATACCCGTTTATTCGGCTGCCCTCGGTCTCCCAGGTTTTTATCGGGATATTTTGCGAGTGGTTAAGCACCAGAAACACCGACGCTATCGCCGTTACGGCAGACAGCGCGCGCAGAGTGATATTTTCTTTGAGCGTTTTGAATTTCAGCGTAGGCAGAGAAAATCCGATAAAGATAAGTAAAGCGGTGATAAGAAATATCCGCGTCATTTCTGGCGACGGAGTGAAGTCGTACCCGCCTGCGACGCTCATCGCGGTGCCGAGTGAAAATATATCGGTCGGGACAAGCTCCTTACCGCGGAAGCGGTAGACGTACACGTTCGCGCTTGAAAGTATCAAAAAGAAAACCGCGGAAACGGACACCGAGCTTCTCGGTTTTCCGCTTATTGCGAAGATGAGAAAAAGCAGAACGAGAACTATGAGCGCGTTGATAATCAGCCTTTTCGTCGGGATATTTACGTCGTAAACAAAGGTGGTGACCGAAAGGTAAAAGAAGAAGGACATCACCGTGGGTATTACCGCCCACGCCAGCGTCAGCGCGTATTTTGCCGCGTGATTTTCGGTTTTTATTTTGAAAAATCCGACGGCGGCGAACAAAACGGCGAACAAAATTCCCTCGGCGGGCGAGATGAATACGCACCCCGCGATAAGCGCAAGTACCGCCAAAACCGCGCCGACGATACCTTTCTTTTTTGATATTATAAATACGTTACTTAATTTTTCCAGCATAAAATCCTCTGAGAATATCTTTATGGTTAGATTATAGCATATTCGTGTGCCGTTCGTCAACTTTTTGATGTCATACCTTGAAAAAACGATATACTTATGATATACTGGTAACGTGAAAACAGATCGACGTATTTAAAGGAGTTCGGTTTTATGATGTCAGGCATTTTGTTCATTGCGTATATTGCGGTATTTGTACTGCAGATCGTTTTGCTCATTGCGGCGGTCAGAAGAAAAACGGCAAAGCTTTGGATAACTCTGCTTTTATCGGAAGTCATACCGATGATTGCCGCTTTTGTATTAATGAAATATTTCGATAGCCTGCCCGGATACGGTTTTATGCCCGGGTTGTCGTATTTCGGAGAGGTGATTTCAAGCCTCTGTGCGGTAGTGCTTTACGGTGTGATTTTATTTGTTTCCTGTTGTGCTTTTATTATCGTAAAAACAGCTAAAAGCAAGGGAAACAGAAAAAATAACGGATACGTTTTGTTGGCAGAAAAAGACTTCATGTGGGCACGAATGCTGATGGAGGTGCTGGAGAACAACGATATTCCGTGCGTTTCGGCACCTGTTTTTAGTCAGAGAGCCTCTACCGCTTTAGGTATGGAAGAAAGACAGAAAATATACGTCCCTGCCGAAAAACTGTCAAAAGCATCAGAATTATTGGATGAACTCTTTTCTGCAGAGCCCGATAGTGAGGAATAAGCGGTACACCAAATTCTAAAATTAATAGATAAAGAAGCGGAGGCCTAAACCTCCGCTTCTTTAATTTGTTTTATTTCCGACCAAGATAATTATTTAAGATTTTTCTTGAATTCCTCGTATTCCTCTTCGGTGCCGCGCCAGGTGAATATCTGTGAGTCACCGAGGAGATACTTTCCGTTCATTCCCGAGAGAACTTTATATTCTCTCTTTGCGACGTAATTTTCGCGAGTGAGATTTACTTCCTCGTATACCCATCTGTTGCCGATGTGGATGGGCATCATTTCGCCGCTTGCGGCAACAGTGTTATACTCGGTAAGTACTGCATCAGAATCAAGCTGATTACCCCAAGTGCATTTGAAGCGGACAACACCTACGCCGGGCGCAAACCAGTATTCCTTTGTTCCGCAGCTGGTATGGCTGTAAAAATACGCATCGTCAGCGTCGGGATCACCCTCAACGGGGCAATCAATCGTCAGGTGTACGGCGTTTTCAAACTTGCCTGCGGGGGTCTCGATTACGCCACCGTCATCCACGGTTAACTTTACGGTGGAATCTATCCAGAGGTGCGGGTGTTTTTCGGTGTAGCCGGTGGTCCATTTTTCACTGTAAAGGGTATTACAGAGCTGGGCGAGGTATCTGAACGGCTTTACGCCGAAGATGCGGTTTTCCTCACTGCGTGAGCCCCAAGGACCGATATCATTCATAGTGTACTGTGCTTCAAGATAGCCGATGAAGTCTCCTTCTGCTGTGAGAATGGACACGTTCGTGCATGAAGGACAGAAGCGCCAGTCCTTATGCTTGATCTTGTACTCAATGTTACCGAGCAGGTAAAGTGCAACGTCCACCGATTCACGGCTCTTGTTGGCTATGATGATCTCGCGGAGCTTGTCAGCCGCCGCTTCAAAATTCGTTTTGTCGCACAGGTCGCTTATCTGTATCAGTCGGAGATTTGGATCGTCTGTGGTGCTTTCCCAATCTTTTTCGAGCGCGGTGTAATTCAGACAGGATACTGCGACGGCTTCATCTGCATCGCCTTTCCGAGATTTTCCTATACGCTCTATAACGTATTCATTACGCTGGTACAGTGCGTCCGGAGTTTCGGAAGTTTCATAGCACCATTTATTACCTTTGGCTATCGGGAGATACCCTTCACCGCCTGCGATCTCGTATGAGGAAAGGAGCATAGTGCCGAATCTGTGAGGAGTAGATGCCTTTACGATGCCGACGCCCTCTTTGTACCACGTGTCGTAGGAGCGGTTATCGTTTTCCGTCTTTCTGATATGAAGACAGTTTTCAAACGTTCCCGCGGGGGTGATTACAGTTTCGTCGGTTGCAACTACCAGGCGGACTCCTTCGTCTGTACCCTTGTCGCTTATCATTCTTTCACTTGCTCCGGCTTTGAGCTCTACCGTGCGGGGGAAGAAGTAACAGTCTCCGCTGCAGCCTGCGTAGTAAAAAATAGGAAATCCGTAAACACTAAGAGCGCTGTCAGCATAACTACCGCCGGGCTGGCTTGCATAGTACACGTTTCCGTCCTTTAAGTACCAGCTTTCACCGGTAACACTGAGGTCTTTCATCGTGCGGTCGTCTTCAAGGCAGTCAAGCGCCTTGAGTGCGGCTACCGTGTTACCGTGGGAAGCGTCAGCGAGCTCGGTCTTTGAGTATTCCTCCATAGCAAGATTAAGATACCGTCTTGCCTCGGCTATTCCTTCGGGAGAGGATTTGTCGATATAACGAGCCATCCAGAAATTATGATACGCGATAGCGTGAGCTTTTTTCTCGCTGTCGGGATATTTCTTTAGCTCGGGGAATACCGTTTCATTCGTGTATTTGATCTTTTCCTCATTGCTGTCAAACTTCCAGCAAAGATCAATGAGCAAAAATGCAGCTTTTACGGGCTCGTTATATTTGAGGAACATCGCGAGCGCATCGTCACCGTATTTTTGCACGTCAGCGCGTATTGCTGCCTCCATACCGAGCAGTGAAAATTTCTTTACGTCATCCTTACTTGACAGGTTTGCTATAAGGTCTTTAATATTGTTGTAGGCAGAGTCAAAACCGACCGTGCCGTAGGTTTTGGTATAGTTTTCAAGATCTTTGATCTTTTCAGCCACCGCTTCTGCAAAGGAATCGGGGAGTATTTTGTTTTCGGTCATATCTTGTTCCTTTCTCAGCTTTTCCCGTGCGTCGTGAATACGGCGCTTTACCGTGCCGAGAGGGATATTCAGCTCTTTTGAAATATCCTCCATCGTCATTTCGTGCCAGAAGTAGAGCATAGCGGTCTCGCGCAGTGCGGGGGAGAGATTTGAGATGCGTTCTTTCCATTCTCTCATGGTCTCGCTTCTGCACATAACGCTCTCGGGCGAGTTTCGGACTCCGAGGCGGGACAGCTTTTCTTCAGGCTCGGTACGGCGTGTACGGGTAAGTACGTTCAGTGTCTTGTTTTTGAGGATCCGCATAAGCCAGGCTTCTATCTTTTCCGGCTCTTTGAGGTCGGACAGGTGCAGATACCCGTCTATCAGGGTTTCTTGTACGAGATCCTCTGCGTTCGCACTGCTTTTGCAGACGGACAGCGCGGTGCGGTACAGCTTTTGCATATAAGAGGTAACTATCAGGCTGTACGCGTCAGGCTCTCCGCCGAGAGTGCGGTCTATCGCGTCTTTGAGCATTTTAAGCTCGTTTGCCTCCATCGGATCACTCCTTTCGTTTTGTTTTAACGGCCGTTTACATATATTAAGACACAGCTTGCAGTCAAAAGGTTCGGTAATACCAAAGTTTTTTTGAAAAATAGAGACTGCACTGCGGCAGTCTCTTATAATTTAAGCGTCAAAATCGTCTCTGAATTCTACCTCGCGCTTGTCCATTACTCCGTTTTCGTAGCGAATGACGTAGGCGTGCTGATTCTCGGTCTCGCGGATAAAATAGCGGTCGCCGCCATTCTCAACGAACGCGGTGTAGTTTTCCATAGCCAAGCCGGGAATGTCCTTTTCTGCCATCATAGGATCAAACGACTCTCTGCCGCTTTCGTTGTAGTGAGGGCAGTACACCATATGGAAAATATCAAGCATATCTTCCGCAAAGCAGTATCCCCAATCGCTTCTGCGGTAAAACTCGCTGTCGCTGTGACCGCAATTAAACCAGCAGATCGCGCCCGCACTGACTCCGGTGAGCACTGCCGAGTCGTTTTCGTAAACGGCTTTCAGCCGTTTGTCAAGGCCGTGCTCTTTCCAGGTCTGCATCATAAAAACGGTGTCTCCGCCTCCGACGTAGATAAGGTCTGCCCACGAGAGGAACGCGTCAATTTCCTCGTCTTCGTAGGTCTGCGTGACAAGAGAGAGACTTTTTACCTCGCATCCGAGTTTGCCGTAGTCTCTCGTTACTTCATCTACGTACCCCTGTGAATCACGTCCGGCTGTGCCGATAAACAGAACGTTCGGACTTTTCTTGCCGGACAGTGTAACCGCGTGCATATTTACTCTCTCGCAGGAGGTAAGGTCTCCGCCTGCTACTGCTACTACTCTTCCCATTGGTTTCTTTCTCCTTTTTGGATTTTGTGGTTTTCTTTGTTTCATTCGGCAAGCGATATGCTTGCTTCGCAAGCGCGATATTGTTTGCTCCGCAAACAGCGATATTATCCTGCGGTGCAGGATAGCGATATGTTCGCCTACGGCGAACGTTATTACATACGCGAAGCGGATATATCGCGCCGCAGGTATATCGCGCGCGAACGAAGTGCAGCGTATATCGCAAATCACGCAAGGGATTTATATCGCTTTAGTTTGTCTGACGAGTCAGACAAACTAAACTTTCAACGGTTATCCCTTTAGGTAGGGAGTCTGCCAAAGCGATTGATATATTGAAATTTGTTTACTTAAATAAAACACGCATTTGTGATGAAGCAATGTTACTCGTCAACTTCGCTTGATTTATGAATTGGAATACCACTGCATATATCTGGATGTTTGCTCATATAGCTTTTTAAAGTACCCTCCGTCAAGCTTGCAAGTCCCGCCAATCGCTCATTGACCATTTCAAACATGCAGTAAGGAAGATGTCCGCCGTGGCCTCTGTGAATCTGGACACAGTAAAAACAGTTTCCGTGAATCGGACATTTCTTATTAGGACACGAACAATAATCCGTTTTTTCTGCTTCCATCAAAAACTCTGCCGCAATTTTTGAGGCTTCCTCATGGCATCCTGCACGGTCAAGTTCATCTTGAAGTAATGCTTTTTTGTTAAGGTCAATCTTCATCTGTGATTATCCTCCTATTCTGAATAAATCATTTTATAAATTCAAGTTTGCCGGTTAGTTCGCTTTTGTTTGCAAATCCTTCGTATGAACGGATATACGGATATAATCGTCGGCCTTTTCCCTACTTAAAAGAACAACAGTCTCAACGTGCCCGGTTCCCGGAAACATATCGACCGGAGTAACCTCTTTTGCATCATATCCGAGTTCACGGAGAATCACGATGTCGCGGGCGAGGGTATCGGGGTTGCAGGAGATGTACACTATTCTTTTCGGCGCGTGGTTTGCGACGGCGGTGAGAAGCTCTCGCGTACAGCCTTTGCGCGGCGGGTCAAGAATGACCGCGGCGGCGTAGAAATCCTCACCGAGGGCGCGGCGCGCGGCGGCAAAAAGCCCTTCTCCGTCTCCTGCGTCGGCTACGGTGAACTGCGCGTTTTCTATTCCGTTTGCTGCCGCATTGTGCCGCGCGTTGTCAATTGCGTCGGGGACTATGTCAACGCCGAAAAGACGCTCGACTTTACCTGCCATTGACAGGCCTATCGTTCCTGCCCCGCAGAACAGGTCGAGTAGAGTTTCATCCTTTTTGAACTCTGCTTTCTCGGCGGCGATGGAATACAGCTTCTCGGCAACGCTACGGTTTACCTGATAAAAAGAGGCGGGGGAAAGGCGTATTTTAAGTCCGCACATCACGTCCTCAAGATACGGGGTTCCGTAAATACATTTATATTCACTTCCGAGAATGACGTTGGTGCTTTTCTCATTTGAGTTTACGAGTATGCCCGAGATATTGCAGACGCTTTCGTTAAGCGCGGCAACCAGCTTGTCAGATTTCGGCAGTTCTTTACCGTTTATCACGACGCAGACCGACAGCGCTCCGTCTGCCGCGGTACGCAGGTAAAGATGGCGCACGAGTCCCTTGCCCGAGACCTCGTCGTACACCGTGATGCCGTTATCCTCTATGAATTTTTTGAATATCCGCGCGACCTCAGAGAATTTCTCGGGGGTCTGGCGGCAATCGTCCACACTTACTACCGTGTGGGATTTCTGCGAGAAAAATCCGAGACTGACCGTTCCGTCAGGCGCGCGGGAGATCGGATACTGCGCCTTGTTGCGGTAACGCTCGGCGTTTCGGTCGGTTACGACGGGGAGCACCTCAATATCGGTGATTCCCGCGCGGCGAAGCGCGGATCTTACCGTGTTTTGCTTGATCTCAAGCTCGTATTCTCTTGAAACACCTCGGTATATGCACCCGCCGCAACGGTTTGAGACGGGGCAGTTTCTGCTGTCCGAGCGGAATCTTGACGGGGTGATTATCTCCTCGATATGCCCGACGGCGTAATTTTTGGTAACCTTGATTATCTTTACGCTCAGCTCGTCCTCGGTCACGCCTCCCGGAACGAAAACAGCGAAGCCGTCTACGTGGGCGACTCCGCTGCCGAGATTGTTCATATCGTCGACCCTGAGCTGTACATGGTCATTCTTTTTCATCTCTTATCTCATACGACGAACAGCTCGTCGAATGCTTTCTTCTTTTCTTCTTTTCTGCGGGCGAGGAATTTTTCCATTCTCTCCTCGCCGGTGTTTATGATAAGATGTTCGGGGAAGTTTCTTTCCTCAAGCATTTTCGGCACGTCTCCGTATTCGGCGAAACGGTCGACCCCGTGCGCGTCGCTGGTGACAACGCACTCAACGCCAAGTGCGGCGCATCTGTCCATAAGGTGAGCCATCGCGTCCTCTCTGCTATCTCTTGAGATGATGGTCCATCCGTTGAACTCGATGAGCTTGCCGTTCGCTTTTACCGCTTTGAGCACTTCATCTACGTTAAAGGAGTAGTCGGGATCTCTGATAACGTGGCCGAGACAGTCCACCGCAGGATTTTCCGTTATAGCGATCAGCGCTTTGGTGTAATCCGGGAAGTGGTTTTCAAACGTCATGTCGTGCATACTTGCTACGACGAAATCGAGTTTTAAAAGGTCACGCTGGGTGAGATCAAGCCCGCCGTGCATATCGCGTACGTTGGCTTCTACTCCGGCGAGAAATTTTATTCCCTCGTATTCGCGGAAGGTGTTTTTTATATAGAAATACGTGGGAGTTTCCAGATCAAGCATAGGGCCGTGATTAGTGGAGGCTAAGTACTTGAATCCCCTTCTTTTTGCTTCTTCTACCATTTCGTCAATGGTTGATGATGCGTGGTCACAATATTCCTTTGAGTGTGTATGAAGTTCTGCTATAAATTTCATTTTTGCGGCCTCAATTTACAGCGTGAACAGTGCGTCGTACGCTTTCTTCTTTTCTTCTTTTCTGCGGGCGAGGAATTTTTCCATTCTCTCCTCGCTTGCGTTGATTATGAGCTCCTCGGGGAAATTCCTTTCCTCAAGCATTTCGATAGTCTTTTCGTGATGACCGATAATGTGAGGGAAGTGTGCGTCGTTGGTAACGATACAGTCAACGCCGAGCTCGGCGCACTTGTCCATAACGCGTCCGCACGCGGGAGCGCTCGGAGTATTTACTATGGTGGAGTCGTTGAACTCTATCAGCTTGCCGTTTGCTTTTACAGCCTTGAGAACGGTATCGAGGTCGTATACGTATTCGGGACTTCTCGCGATGTGGCCGAGACAGTCAACCGCGGGATTTTCCGCCAAAGCAACCAGAGCCTTCGTGTAGTCGGGATAGTCGGGCTCTATGCAGCCGCCGTGCATACTTGCGATAACAAAATCGAGGATAAGCAGGTCGCGCTGTGCGAAGTCAAGTCCTCCGTGCAGGTCGCGCAGGTCTGCCTCAACGCCTGCAAGAAATTTGATGCCATCGTATTTTCTTTCAAGATTGTCAAGATAAAAGGTGATGGGGGTTCCTCTGTCTGCAACGGGACCGTGGTTTGTGGTTGCAAAATATTTGAATCCCTGCTCCTTTGCGACTGCGACGAGTTCGTCTATCGTGTGGGTGGCGTGGTCACAAAATTCGCTTGAATGGGTGTGAAGTTCGGCAATTATTTTCATTTTTGTATCTCCTTTTAAGAATTTTTATGCTTTGAACAGCTCTGCATAGGCTGCTTTTTTTTCTGCTTTTCTGCGAGTTAGGAATTCTTCCATTCTTTCCTCGCTTGCGTTGATGACAAGCTCTTCGGGGAAGTTCTTTTCCTCGAGCATTTTAACCGCAAGTCCATGATGCCCGATCTGCCACGAGCTATGAGCGTCGCTGGTTACGACACAGTTAACACCGAGCGCGGCGCATCTGTCCATAACGTGTCCGCACTCTTTGTGTCTTTCGATATCATCTATTGAATAGTTGTTGAACTCTATCAGCTTTCCGTTTTCTTTTACCGCTTTGAGTACTTCATCAAGATCGTAATGATATTTGCCGTCTCTTGCTATATGACCGAGGCAGTCTACCGCAGGATTTTCCGCAACCTTGATAAGCGCGTGCGTGTAGTCCGGATAGGTTGGCGCAATGGAGCCCCTATGCATGCTTACTATGACAAATCCGAGGCGCAGAAGATCGCACTGTGCTAAGTCAAGTCCTCCGTGAAGATCACGCAGATCGGCTTCTATTCCGGCAAGGAAGGTGATACCCTCGTACTTGCGGGATACGTTGTCCATATAGAAGGTCGTGGGGGTTTTATAATCAAGAATCGGCGCGTGGTTGGTTGATGCGTAATATTTGAACCCCAATTCCTTGGCACGCTCGACCTGTTCGTCAATAGTGTTCTGCGCGTGCCAACAATACTCGCCTGAGTGGGTGTGAAGTTCGGCTATTATTTTCATTGTCTTTCTTCTGCGTTATCATACGACGAACAGCGCGCCGTATGCTACTTTCTTTTCTTTTTTTCTGCGGGCGAGGAATGCTTCAAGCCTTTCCTCGCTTGCGTTTATAACGAGTTCTTCGGGGAAGCTTCTTTGCTTTATCAGTTCGAGGGCGGCTGAGTGATTACCTATCTCGCTGTTCTTGTGCGCGTCACTGGTGACGATACAGCCGATACCAAGCTCGGCGCATTTGTCAATAACCTGACCGCAGGCGTCCCCTCTACCGCTTTCTTCGATAGAGGAGTTGTTGATTTCTATGAGCTTTCCGTTTTCTTTTACGGCTTTCAGTACTTTGTCAAGATCATAGTTGTATTCCGGATAGCGCGCTATGTGACCAAGGCAGTCAACCGCGGGATTTTCCGCCGCCTTAACGAGAGTGTTAGTGTAGTCGGGATAGCCTGTATCAAGGCAAAGTGTGTGAATACTGGCGATAACGAAATCAAGACGGAGCAGATCCCGCTGGGCAACGTCAAGTCCGCCGTGAAGGTCACGCAGATCGGCTTCCATTCCTGCAAGAAATTTAATTCCTTCATGTTTGCGGTATAAGTTATTCATATAGAAGGTGGTGGGTGTGTTATCATCAAGTATGGGCCCGTGATTGGTTGATGCGAAATATTTGAATCCCATTTCACGGGCGTGCTCGACCTGCTCGTCTATCGTGTTTTTTGCATGCCAGCAATAGTCGCTCGAATGGGTGTGAAGTTCAGCTATTATTTTCATTATTTATAACCATGTCCTTCGCTATACGGTGAACAGGGCGTCAATCGCTTTTTCCTTTTCTTCTTTTCTGCGGGCAAGGAAACTTTCCATTCTGCCCTCGTCTGCGTTTATTATAAGATGCTCGGGGAAGTTCTTGTCCTCGAGTAGTTTGATCGTAACTTCGTTATCTCCGAGACGGTCAAGGGAATGTGCGTCGGTAGTGACTATTGCCTCTACGCCGAGTCTGGCGCACGCATCCATAACCGCGCCGCATTCTTTTGCTCTGCTTCTTTTAGGGTGCGATATTGAAGCGTCGTTAAATTCAACCAGCTTTCCGTTTGCCTTTACCGCGTTAAGAACGGTTTCAATATCACACGGGAAATCCGGGTCGCGCGCTATGTGGCCGAGACAGTCGACAGCGGGATTTTCCGCCGCTTTTACGTATGCGTTTGTGTAATCCGGAAGACCTAGGGGCAGGAAGTGGATACTTGCTATAACGAAATCAAGGGACAGCAGATCGTGCTGGCACATATCAAATCCGCCGTGGAGGTCGCGTATATCAGCTTCGATTCCCGCAAGGAATTTTATTCCGTCGTAGTGACGCTCTAAGTTGTCAAGGTAAAAATGGATTGGAGCTTGGGTGTCTACTATGGGGGAATGATTGGTCGCTGCGTAGTACTTAAAGCCTTTTTTAATTGCCTCTTCTACAAACTGATCTATCGTTGCGCCGGCGTGACAGCAATAGTCGCTTGTGTGAGTGTGGAGTTCTGCGATGATCTTCATTTTTTCAAGCTCCTGATTTTATACTGTAAACAGCGCGTCGTACGCGGCTTTCTTTTCAGCTTTTCTTCGAGCGAGAAATGCGTCAAGTCTTTCCTCGCTTGCGTTTACGACCAGCTCTTCGGGGAAATTCTTTTCCTCCAGCATTTCGAGCGCCATTTGATGTCTGCCTATCTGGCTGTTTTCGTGCGCGTCACTTGTGACTATACAGTTTACGCCCAGCGCGGCACATCTGTCCATAACACGGCCGCATCTTTCTCCGCTTCCGTCGGATTCGATGGATGCGTTATTGAACTCTACCAGCTTTCCGTTTGCTTTTACCGCATTCAGGACTTTATCAAGGTCGTAATGATAGTTGCTGTCTCTTGCTATGTGGCCGAGGCAGTCGACAGCAGGGTTTTCGGTAAGCTTTATAAGCGCGTGAGTGTAGTCCGGATAATGGCTTTCCAGACAGCAATCGTGCATACTTACTATAACGAAGTCAAGACGGAGCAGATCTCTCTGGGCAACGTCAAGCCCGCCGTGGAGATCGCGCAGGTCGGCTTCCATTCCCGCGAGGAATTTGATACCGTCGTACTTACGGTATAAGTTATTCATATAGAAGGTGGTCGGGGTGTTATAATCAAGTATCGGCGCGTGGTTGGTGGACGCGAAATATTTGAATCCCATCTCACGGGCGCGCTCGACCTGCTCGTCAATGGTGTTCTGCGCGTGCCGGCAGTAATCGCCCGAATGGGTGTGAAGTTCAGCTATTATTTTCATTTTCTGTACCCTTTGTTATACGGTGAACAGCGCGTCGTACGCGGCTTTCTTTTCCGCTTTTCTTCGGGTGAGGAATGCTTCCATTCTCTCCTCACTTGCGTTGATTACCAGCTCCTCGGGGAAGTTCTTTTCCTCAAACATTTTTATAACGCTTCCGTGATCGCCGAGGCGGTCGGTGCCGTGTGCGTCACTGGTGACGACGCATTCAACTCCGAGCGCGGCGCATCTGTCAGCGACGTGAGCGCAAGCCTCGCCTCTGCCGTAGCCGGTAACAGTCCAGCTGTTGAACTCTATCAGCTTTCCGTATTCCTTTACCGCTTTGAGCACCGTGTCAAGGTCGTAATTAAAATGCGGATCTCTTGCTATATGACCGATACAGTCTACCGCGGGATTTTTTATAAGCGCGAGAAGCGCGGGGGTGTAATCGGAGACCGGAACGTCAAACTCAGAGTGCATACTGACGATGACAAAGCCCATTCGGAGCAGGTCTGCCTGCGCGAGGTTGAGATCACCCTTCATATCGCGCATATCCTCCTCAATTCCGGGGAGGAATTTTATCCCGTTTACCTTTTTGTCGATGGTGTCAACGTAAAATGATGCGGGGGAGATCTGATCGTCTATCGGTCCGTGATTGGTTATTGCTAAATATTTAAAGCCCTTTTGAATGGCGAGTGCCACGAGTTCGTCTATCGAATTATCCGCGTGGTCGCAAAATTCGTTTGAGTGGGTGTGAAGTTCTGCTATGATCTTCATTATTTTAAGCTCCTGTTTTTATACTGTAAACAGCGCGTCAAGCGCCTTTTTTCTCTCTTCTTTTCTGCGGGCGAGGAACTTTGCCATTCTTTCCTCGTCGGCGTTTACGATAAGCTCCTCGGGGAAGTTCTTGTCCTCCAGCATCTTTACCGTATTTTTGTTTCTTCCGCAGTCGTCTATGTGGTGTGCGTCGGTGGTGACGATGCACTCAACGCCCATTTTGGCGCAGGCGTCCATTACCTTTCCGCACGCCTCTCCTCTGCCATCGTTTGTGATAGAGCCGTCGTTAAATTCTATCAGCTTGCCGTTCGCTTTGACGGCGCGGAGCACAGTCTCAAGATCAAAGGAATAGCGCGGGTCGCGCGCGATGTGACCGAGGCAGTCAACGGCGGGGTTTTCCGCGGCTTTGACGTAGGCGTTGGTGTAATCCGGCAGATCGTGCGGCAGGATATTTACGTGCATACTCGCGATAACGAAATCGAGTGAGAGCAGATCAAACTGGCACATATCAAATCCGCCGTGGAGGTCGCGTATATCTGCCTCTGCTCCTGCAAGGAAGTTTATTCCGTCGTACTGACGCTTGAGGGTGTCGAGGTAGAAGGTATGCGGAGTTCTCGTATCTATTATGGCGGAGTGATTGGTCGCGGCGTAATACTTAAAGCCTTTTGCTTTTGCGGCCTCGACGAATTCATCCATCGTTGATCCTGCGTGATCGCAGTAATCGCTTGTGTGAGTGTGGAGTTCGGCTATTATTTTCATTTTTGAATCCTTCTTTAAAAAATATATGTTAATGTACAGATATATTAACATTAAAAATTGCCGCTGTCAAGTGACAGCGGCAATTTTAGGTGAGTTATTGCTGTTTTTTCTTCTGGGAAGCTTTTATGAGGAAGAGTATTCCGAGAAGGAGTACGACTGCTATCGGGAATACGATAAACCAGTTCTGTACGAAGCCAGCGAGGATATAGCATACGAATGAAATGCCTGCTACTACCATAGCGTAGGGAATCTGAGTGGAAACGTGGTTTATGTGGTTTGACTGTGCGCCGGCAGATGCCATAATGGTGGTATCCGAAATGGGGGAGATGTGGTCGCCGCAAACCGCACCCGCAAGGCAAGCGGAAATGGTGATAACGAGCAGGGAGAAGTCTTGTGAAAGTATCGGAACGACGATGGGAAGAAGGATACCGAAGGTGCCCCAAGAAGTACCGGTAGCGAATGCAAGACCGAGAGAGATCGCGAATACGATAGCGGGAAGAAGCATGGTGATCCAGCCGATACCGGAGTTAGCGGCAGCTTCAAGGAGGCCTGCAACGTAAACGTCAGCACCGAGAAGACCGGTAAGACCGCCGAGAGTCCATGCGAAGGTGAGGATCAGGATCGCAGGAACCATCGCGCAGAAGCCCTTCGGGAAGGATTCCATAAATTCCTTGAAGGAAAGAACGCGGCGAGGGATGTAAAGGAAGAACGTAAGAATGAGAGCCGCAACCGAACCGTATACCAGACCTATTGATGCGTCACAGTTTGCAAATGCGTCGATAAAGCTCTCGCCGGAGAAGAATCCGCCGGTGTAGACCATACCGATGATGCAGCAGATGATAAGAAGGATAACGGGAAGCACGAGGTCGATTATCTTACCGCGTGACGATATGACTTCATCCTGTGCGTTTTCGTACGGACGGTCGGGAGTGGTGTAGAGGTCGCCGTTTGCAGCGTTATCCTCATGCTATTTCATCTAACCGAAGTCGATGTTAAATATAGTGATGATGACCATCATAAGGATGGTGAGAAGTGCGTAGAAGTTAAACGGGATGGAGCGGATGAACAGATCAAGACCGTTATATCCCTCAACCACGCCGGTAACAGCCGCCGCCCAGCTGGATATGGGAGCGATGATACATACGGGAGCCGCGGTAGCGTCTATGATATAAGCGAGCTTAGCGCGGGAGATCTTGAACTTGTCGGTTACCGGGCGCATTACGCTGCCGACGGTGAGACAGTTAAAGTAGTCGTCGATAAATATAAGCACGCCGAGACCAACGGTTGCGAGCTGTGCGCTGCGCTTGGACTTGATCTTGGTAGACGCCCACTTACCGTAAGCGGCAGAGCCGCCTGCGCGGTTCATAAGCGAAACCATTACGCCGAGAACTACGAGGAATACGAGGATGCCTACGTTCCAGGAGTCGGAAAGCTTTGCAACTATACCGCCGGAGATGCCGCCGTCAGAAGTGGTGGCACCGTAGAACAGGGTTTTTATAGTAGCTTCGAAATTGAAGTTTGAGTAGAACAGTGCGCCTGCAAGCATACCGATGAACAGGGAAGAGTAAACTTCCTTTGTGATAAGCGCGAGCGCGATCGCGATGATGGGCGGAACGAGTGACCAGAAGGTTGCGTACATATTACTCGGATTTACGATCTCGTGTGCGTAGTCAAGATCGGTGCGCGAGATAATAATACTGTCGGTAGAGGGTTCTACACCTTCAAGTGCACGCGCCGCATAGGATGCGGAAATGAGATCAGCGACTGCGGCAACGTCGTAAGACGCAAAGTCGTAATCGCGGGTCAAAAATTCGATAGATACCGTGCCCTCGTCATCCGCGGAAACGGTGATGAGGGAAGATGTTGCGTCAGCGCGGAGATTCTTTTTGATCTCATCCAGCTTTTCGGTATCGGTAACGACCTTGAAATTGATACCGGTTTCTTCGGCTGTGAGATAGCTTGAGATTGCCGCGTCTGCGTCGGGAATAAGATTACTCTCGTCAAGGTAATAGCATACGCCGGTCTCGGTCGCTTCACCCTCTGCGTTTACGAACAGAGAGAGACAAGCGGTGAGCACGAGAACGACCAGCATTACCGCGAGAATTTTTCTTCCTCGCGTGATAGTCATTTGTTTTTCCTCCGAATGTGATTTTTGATCGGGAAATGCGTTAAGATAAGAATATCACAAAATGAGGGCTGTTGTCAATGATTTTTGTCGAAGTTTGTGGTAATTTATAAAAAACAGTTGCTGTTTTTGTCGGTTATATGAAAAGCTGTCTGCCGCTTGAGAGGCGGCAGACAGCTTTCAAATCAGTTTTCGTATTTTTCGTCCGCAAATGCAGAGAGATAGTTTACGGGATTCACGTATTCGCCGTTTAAGATCACCTCAAAATGAAGGTGGGGCTCGTCTGCCGCTTCTATCATTGCGGTCTCACCGACGGCGGCAATAATATCACCCTCGTTTACGGGTAGTCCCGCTTCAATTCCCGCAGGGAGATCGGGGGAAAGATTTTTGTATATGGTGGTCATGCCTCCGCTGTGTGATACCGACATACATCTGCCCATAAGCGGATCTTCCCAAATATCGCCGATGATACCGTCAGCGGCGGCGTATACCGCGCTTCCCACGGTGGCTACGATGTCAATCCCCGTGTGGGTGCGGTAGTCGTTCATGGTAAGGGAATAGACGAGGGTTTCGGTATCGTGCTTTTTTGAAAGCGAGCCGTGCGCTGGTGTGACGAACGAAGCGGGAGGTGCGTCTACCGGCTCGACTACCGTGGGTTCGGTCTCGGCGGGCTTGGTTTCAGGAGGCTTTACGGTGGTGGGAGCGGTGGTGTCAGACTTGGGTTTTTCGGTGTCGTTTCTTTGTGACGTGGTGACGGCGGGGGTGGTCACCCCTTCTTCGGTTTGGGGCTTTTTACTGCTTCTGCTCTGTGACACGATAGTTACGGCTACGGCAAGTGCGGCAAGCACGGCGATGGCCGTTATATATGTCACTTTGGGCGAGGCGTTCTTCTTTGAGGGTTGCATCATTCGGTACGTCCTTTCTCTCTCGATTTGTTATTACGTTCTGTATTTTTTACATTCTTTGAAAGAATTATGCAGTACTGAGAGCCGATTTTGAAAAACATTATTGATTTATTTTCGGAAGTATGCTAAAATGGTGAAAAGTTAAACGCTATTTCGGAGGTGTATTATGCTTAAAGTTGAAAGAGAATCGGTCATGAATCTTGACGGAGCTATCCGGGGAGCAAGAAATCCTCTTAACAGCTGGGATCGCTCTGACAGTTATTTTGACGCGGACGGTAAATTCGTGCTCGGAGAGAACGATCTCGGTCTCGCCTCCCGTCTTTGCCGCGCGGGTACCGATCACCGTAAATTCATAAGACAGATATTCGTTTCGGTAGACATCACGGCACCGCTTTACTGGTGGAAAGAGTTTGACACCTATAAGGTCGGAACTGTTGCAAATTCCACCTCGACCATGCACAAAATACACGCAAAGCAGTTTGAACGCGCGGATTTTTCCTGCGACAGAATGTCTGACGGTGCGCTCGCTTCTCTTGATGCGGTGATCGCTTTTCTTGAGTCCCGCCGCCTTGAGTTTGTGGAGACCAAGGATATTTCCGCATGGCACGATATGATTCAGCTTCTCCCGTCAAGCTATAATCAAATGCGTACCGTTACCATGAACTACGAAAATCTCTCAAATATGTATTACGCAAGAAGAAACCATAAGCTCGCCGAGTGGCACGTTTTCTGCGATTTTATAAAGAGCTTGCCCTACGCCGACGTACTTATAATGAACAGAGAAGAAAAACAAGATTAAAGACAGAACTATGAGATTTAAAATAGACCACGATCTTCATATACATACAAAGCTTTCCTTCTGCTCTATGAAGCCGGAGCAGACTCCGGAAAATATTCTTAAATACGGTGAGAAGCACGGGTATAAAACCCTTTGTCTTACCGACCATATGTGGGATACTGCGCGTATTCCTACCGACGACGACTTTTATAAAAATCAGACCTATGAGTATATCTGTGGCTCGCTTCCGCTTCCGCAGAGCGATAAGGTAAAGATGCTTTTCGGCTGTGAGACCGATCTTAACAAGGATATGGTGCTCGGAGTTTCGAGTGAAGTGATGGATAAGCTGGATTTCATTATAATTCCGCTAAACCACTTTCACATGGGCGGCTTTACCTGCCGCGGCGGTGAGAGCTCTGAGGAGCTTGCAAAGCTGGTAATAGACCGCTTTGACGGTGTTCTTGATATGGATCTTCCGTTTCACAAGATCGGAATCGCTCATTTCAGCGACGCTTGTATCGGAGCAAGATATTGGAATGCACTTAAAATGATTCCCGACAGCGAATACCGCAGGATTTTTGCAAAAGCGGCGGACAGAGGGATAGGAATCGAGCTTAACATGGAGCTTTCCGACCTGAAGGGTGATTATAAAGACACTATTTTGATGCCGTACTTCTTTGCCAAGGATGCGGGATGCAAATTCTATCTCGGAAGTGATATACACTCGCAGAGAAAAGTTCCGGATCTGCCGGAGATATTTGACATCGTTGTTGATACTCTTGACTTAAAAGAGAGTGACAAATTTATAATCGGTAAATAATAAAAAGGCTGTAAAAACAGTTTGAGTTTTTACAGCCTTTTACTCGTTATACAAGCTCGGACGTGTCGGGAATTATCGGCAGACCGTAGCGGGAGAGGGAAGCGCGGCTTCGGTGTCCGCCTTCTTTTAATATACAGTCGCAGGACATATCTTTTGCGATCTGCACGTCGTTTTCGGTGTCTCCTATCAGCACGGCGCGCGCGTCGGGATTTTGCTTTCGCCATTCTTTGGCTATCGCTCTCTTGTCTATCGTGTGGAAATCGTCAAGTCCGAGGACTTCTTTAAAATACTCGGATATTCCGAGCGCGGAAAGCTGATCCTTTAATAATTTTTTCTCGGACGCCGAGATTATTATCTGTGTGAGACCGAGGACTTTGAATCTCTCGAGCGTGTCTTTTACGTCGGGGTATATTTTTGCGGATCTTGCGGCGGCGCGGTAGTCCTCTCCCCACTCAAGTGCGAGGTCGGTGAACTTTTCCTTTTCGAAATCAAATCCGAGAGAACGGTAAAAATCAAGCATCGGCACGTCTATCTTTGAAAGATAATCGTCGATGCCGTCTATCAGTTTCATGTTTCTGCGGGAAAGCATCGCGTTGTTTGCGGAGATTACCGTTTCAACGTCGTCTAAAATCGTGCCGTTGAAATCCCATATGACGTGCGTATATTTTTCGGATATTTTGATAATATCACGCTCCCGTAAAACAAAGTGTATTGATTTTACCATAGAGGGGAGAAAAAATCAAGTAACACACCTCTCAAACCTCCGATTTTTTGAGATTATTTACATAATGTACTTGATTTTTGGTAAGTTTATGGTATATTATTCTTAAATAATTCTACCTTTAGTTCAGTGATTTTAAGGAGAGATGATATTATGGCAAAAAACAATGCAGGCGTCAGAATTATCCGCGCGCTTTTATCCGCGGTGGTTATATTTCTCGTGTTTTGGTTTACTCTTCCGCCGATAAACGTGAGAAGTACCGATTTTTGGAACTTCCTTGTAGTATCGGCGTTGGTGATATATTTCCTTAACTTTTCATCGCTTACAGGCATCTCCGCGGCACTCAAAAACGGCGGTGCCGAGCAGACCGACGTTAAAGAGTCGATAAAAAACGCGAGAAAGGTTACAAAGATATTCGGCGTTTCCGTGATAGCCGTTTTCGTTCTTTCTTTTGTGATTACCGCAGTCGGATCGCCTTTCTTCTTTTCGTCATCCTATAAAGATCTTATAACAAAAGAAGAAGGAGATTTTGCCGAGGATATAGTTGAGCTTTCGATGTCGCAGATCCCGGTCGTTGACCGCGATTCCGCATCAAGACTCGGACTTCGCAAGCTCGGTGAGATGTCCGACCTCGTTTCCCAGTTTGAGATACGTGAGGATTACACCCAGATAAATTACAAGGGTAAACCTTACCGCGTCACCTCTCTTGCATACGGCGACGTATTCAAGTGGCTCGGTAACACGGCGGAGGGTATTCCCGCATATATAACCGTTGATATGACCACGCAGGAGACCGAGCTCGTTCGTCTTGAAGAGGGAATGAAATACTCCCCGAGTGAATATCTGCTCCGCAACGTGGACAGATACCTTCGTTTTAATTATCCCACCAAGATATTTGAGACAGTGTCCTTTGAAATCGACGAGGAAGGAACTCCCTACTGGATAGCTCCCACCGTTACCTTTCGCATTGCTCTCTGGAGCGGACGCGATATTTCGGGTGCGGTGCTGGTCAACGCGATAACCGGCGAGCACACTTATTACGATATTGGCGATATTCCGAGCTGGGTGGATCAGATATACACGAGCTCGCTTATAGTTGAACAGCTCAACTACAACGGCAAGTATCAGTCAGGATTTATCAATTCTATCTTCGGTCAGAAGGGCGTTCTCCAGACGACCGACGGATATAACTATATCGCGATAGACGATGACGTTTATCTTTACACGGGTATGACCTCGGTTGCGAGCGACCAGTCAAACGTCGGATTCGTTATGGTCAACCTTAGAACCAAAGAGACCAAGTTCTACACCGTTTCAGGCGCGGAGGAGCACTCGGCGCAGAGCTCGGCAGAGGGTCAGGTACAGCATCTTTCATATACCGCGACCTTCCCGATACTGCTTAACGTAGGTGACCGCCCGACCTACTTTATGTCCCTCAAGGACGGCGCGGGACTTGTAAAAATGTACGCTTTCGTTGACGTAAACCGCTATCAGATAGTCGGCACGGGCACGTCTGTTGACACCGCAAAGGCGGATTATCTTGCGAAACTTGACGCTGACGGCGCGATAGAAACTCCGCCGGACGATATTCCCGAGCAGTATCACGCGCAAGGTACTATCGCGGACATTAAACAGGTCATGATAGACGGAAACACCTATTACTATTTCACGTTGGACGGTTTTGACGGAATATTCTCCGCTTCTCTTGATATATCTCCCGAGCTTGCGTTTGCAGAGGCGGGCGATACCGTGTCTTTTGACTACCGAGAAGGTGATAAGCTTATGACCGTTGCCTCGATAACCTTTGAATAATATAAGGCAAGGAGTTCTGTTATAATGAAACGTATAATTGCAATATTGCTTATGATCTCAATGCTCGCTGTGTCTCTTGCGGCGTGCTCCGGCGATTCCGGCAAAGATACTGACAGCGGTAAGACTACGACAGCAGTGTCTACCACTGCAGATCTTGATGCTATTACGACTTACCTTGAGCCTCTTGACGAGACACTCACCGAGCTGGACTTTAGCGGTGAAGAATTCGTATTTCTTACGAGAAACGATATTCCTGAAGACGGCGAAGTAAGTATATGGACTGATTCGGAGATATACGTAGAAGAACTTATGAATGAGCCGATAAACGACGCTATCTACAACAGAAATCTTGCCGTTTCCGAGACTCTCGGCGTTGAAATATCTCAAGTAGGTAAAGCGGGTTATTCAGAGTTCAATCAGGCTGTGGGAATAATGGTAAACTCGGGTGACACGACCTATGACGCTGTTGCCGGCTCGGTGTTTTATTCTACTCCCATGATAATGTCCGGGTATCTTTACAACTTGTACGATAACGGAATAGATACCTATCTTGATTCGGAAAAAACGTGGTGGTCTCAGTACTGGATAAAAGAAGCTGAGATGAGCGACAGACTTTATATGATTACCGGTGCGTCTGCTCTTACTCTTTCCCGCGGTATATTTGCTATGTACTTCAACAAGAATCTGGCGGAGTCTTACGGTATGGAGAGCCTTTACGACGTAGTAAACCGCGGAGACTGGACTATCGACTACTGCAGTGAGCTTGTTTCCGGTATTTACCGCGACTTAAACGGTAACGACGAAAAAGACGAGGAGGACGAGTACGGTCTCGCAATAAATCACTACGAGCACGCAGATATGTTCTGGAGCTCATTCGATATGTCTCTTATTACCAAGAATAACGACGGTTGGTTTGAGCTTGCGTCTGACAAGGAAAAAATATCCGTTGCGTTTGAAAAGGTATTTGATCTTATCCACACCAATACCGGCACGTACGATACCGGCGATTCTTCCGGATTTAACTTAGCGCGCGATATGTTCGCAAGCGGCAGTGTTCTTCTTGCTCCGCTCCATCTTTACTATGCGGAGAGCAAGGAGTTCAGAAACATGCAGGACGAATACGGTATTATCCCCGTGCCTAAATACGACGAGGCGCAGAAAGAGTATTATACCTACGTTCACGACCAGTACAGCGTATTTATGGTTCCCTGTACTGTAAGAAACCCCGAAATGACCGGCGCGGTACTTGAGGTTATGGCTTACGAGTCGTACAAGACTCTTCAGCCCACGTACTACGATCTCGTTCTCAAGGGCAGATATGCAAACGATGCCGAGTCGCGTAATATGCTGGATATGATAACCGAAAACGTAAAGGTTGATGCCTCGTGGATATATGCGGAGCTGTTCGGAGCTCCTGCGGCATCCGTTTTCAGATCCCTTATTTACGATGGAAAAAGAACGTTTGCGTCAACTTATGCGGGCGTGGAGAGAAAACTGCCTACTGTAATTAAAGCAATCAAAAAATCTATAGAAAATCTTGAATATTGAAAAATTTTAGTATATAATTTTAGTACATAATTAATAATAATCTATTTTTGGAACAGGAGGAACGAAAATGAAAAAGTATAATATTCTAACAATTGAAAGACAGTACGCAAGCGGAGGAAGTAAAATAGCGAGAGAACTCTCCGATAGACTCGGTATAAAATGCTACGGCCAAGAGCTGCTTGAGCTTGCGGCAGACAGAATCGGTATGAACAAGGAATATCT
Organism: uncultured Lachnospiraceae bacterium; assembly: GCA_964525525.1. Taxonomy (GTDB): domain Bacteria; phylum Bacillota; class Clostridia; order Oscillospirales; family CAG-272; genus RGIG2161. The sequence continues at coordinate 25,144 of CAZGHD010000015.1, forward strand.
CAAGCAGATAGAGGAAAGTGCGACGAGCAGTATGCTTTATTCATTTTTGATGAATCCGGATGCATCTTTGCGCAGCGCAGACCTTATTCCGCCGACCGACAAGCTGTTCGTTGCGGAGAGTGAGATAATCAAGGAGATAGCAGACAGAGAAAAATGCATCTTTATCGGCCGTGCGGCAGGCAGCGTGCTCGAGTATAGAGATGACTGCCTTCGCGTGTTTATCTACTCAGACAAGGATGCGAGACTCAAACGCGCCGTTGAGGAATACGGAATCAGTGAAAAAGAGGCTCCCGGCGTACTCAAACGCTACGACAAGCGCCGCTCAAATTTCTATAATACCAATTGTGCTCTCGGCTGGGAGGACAAGGAAGGCTACGATATTATGTTAAACAGCTCCAAACTCGGTATTGACGGCTGCGTTGACGTGATTATGACAGAGCTCATTGTTGCGGATCTCGATTAAAGTAATATTTCAAGTACAAATAACGGCGCCTGTTTTTCGGGCACCGTTATTTGTGCATAGAGAATATTTATACTGCTGTAAAAATTCGGTTGCTTGAAAATGCCAAAAACGGTTGATTATTGCGGCTGATTTTGGTATAATTAACAATAACTATATATTTTTGGCTTTTTGTAAAGAAAAAGGAGACTATTATGAAACGCATACTCTCACTCATCCTTGTGCTGGCCATGCTTGCCACTGCTATGGTAGCCTGCTCGTCAGACGGTGATGACAAAAAGAATGACGAAACTACCGCGACTACAACAGCTCCGAGCGGTTCGGGCGAAGGTGCCATAACTACTTATCTTGAACCGCTGTCCGACGAGATAAAAGAGCTTGATTACGACGAACGTCCGATAACTATTCTCGAAAGAGAGTATGACGTTCGTATCAAAGATGAACTTTGGGTAGAGGAGCTTACAAACGATCCGATAAAGGACGCTATCTATAACAGAAACGCGGCGGTTGAGGAGCTTCTCGGAGTTGAAATAAATCGGGTTACCGCAGAGCATATGACCGGCCTTCAGAACAAGGTCGATATTATGGTAAACTCGGGCGACGAGACGTTTGATATAGTTGCCGCGTCGGTTTATTACGGTACGCCTATGATTCAAAAGGGTCAGGTATATAACCTTTACGACAACGGTATTGATAAGTATCTCGATGCTACCAAGCCGTGGTGGTCTCAGTACTGGATAGAGGAAGCTGAAATGGGCGACCGTCTCTACTGTATCACAGGTGCTCCCGCGCTCTCCCTTTCCCGCCTTATGTTCGTTATGTATTATAACAAGACCATGGGCGAAAACCACGGTATTGAAGATCTTTACACGGTGGTTGAAGAGGGCAGATGGACTATCGACTACTGTAGCGAGCTTGTTTCGGGTATTTACCGTGACTTAAACGGTGACGACTTAAAGGACGAAGAGGACGAATACGGTCTTGCTATCAACCACTACGAGAACTGCGATATGTTCTGGAGTGCGTTTGATATGAGTATGCTCACGAAGAGTGAGGACGGCTGGTTTGAGCTTGCCTCTCAGGACAAGGAGAAAATATCCATCGCTGTTGATAAGGTATTCGCGCTTATCCGCGAGAATAGCGGTACATACGATACTATTGACACCAAGGGATTTGACGTAGCACGCGATATGTTCTCAAACGGTACCGTGCTTCTTGCCGCACTCCACCTTTCCTACGCGGAGAGCGAGCAGTTCAGAAATATGCAGGACGAGTACGGTATCATTCCCGTTCCGAAGTATGACGAAAAACAGGAAGATTACTACACTTACGCGCACGATCAGTATTCGGTATTTATGATACCGATAACCGTACACGATCCAGAAATGAGCGGTGCGGTACTTGAAGCAATGGCGTACGAGTCCTATAAAACACTTCAGCCCGTTTACTACGATATAGTTCTCAAGGGCAGATACGCAAACGATCCGCAGTCAAGACGTATGCTTGATACTATTACTACCAATACCAAGGTCGACGCATCCTGGATCTACGGCATAATGGTAAATCAGCCTGCGGCAGACGTTTTTCGCGGACCTATATATTCCGGAGATAAGAATTTTGCCAGCAAATACGCATCGCAGGAACGCGTAATGCCTAAAGTGCTTAAGTCATTGAAGAGAACGATAGAAGCATTTGACTATTGATTTTAATTGTAATTTATGATATAATAACCGTTAAAATATACAATATATAAATAAAGATTGTACAGGCGATAGGGTTTTTAGCGATTCTAAACTTGGTATTTACGGTATATTCAGGCGATGCCCGCCGAACTATACGGATACCGGTTGAGATATATTTTATTTAACTTTCATAATGAAAAAGGAGAATGTTATGAAACGCATACTCGCATTAATTCTTGTGCTGTCTATGCTGATCCCCACGCTGATAGCTTGTTCGGGCGACAGTGACGACAAAAAAGGCAACACCTCTACGACTACCGCGGCTACCACCGCGGAAGATCCTAATGCAATCACTACGTATCTTGAGCCTCTGTCCGATGCGATCAAGGAGCTTGATTACGGCGACGAGGATATCAACATCCTCGCAAGAAGCGATGAAAAATGGGCAAAAGACGAGATTTGGGTAGAAGAGCTTTCCAATGACCCTGTAAAAGACGCTATCTATAACAGAAACGCGGCGGTTGAAGAGCTTCTCGGTGTTAAAATAATGCAGACTCTTGCAGACGGTCAGTCCGAGCTTCAGAGTAAAGTTGACATTATGGTAAACTCGGGTGATACCACCTATGATATCGTTGCAGGATCTGTTGCGTACGGTACTCCTATGATCCAGAAAGGTCTTATGTATAACCTTTATGACAACGGTATAGAAAATTATCTTGATGCTACCAAACCTTGGTGGTCTCAGTACTGGATAGAAGAAGCTGAAATGGGCGACCGTCTGTACTGTATCACCGGTGCTCCTGCGCTTTCTCTCTCCCGTCTTATGTTCGTTATGTACTATAATAAGACCATGGGCGAAAACCACGGTATTGAAGACCTTTACACTGTAGTTGAAGAAGGCAGATGGACTATCGACTACTGCAGCGAGCTGGTTTCCGGCATTTATCGCGACCTTAACGGTGACGACTTGAAGGACGAAGAAGACGAGTACGGTCTTGCTATCAACCACTACGAGAACTGCGATATGTTCTGGAGTGCGTTTG